>NZ_JAFLNG010000829.1 GCF_017427025.1 Streptomyces sp. FH025 | reverse complement strand
CCCCGCAGGCCGCCGCCGACCGGATCGCCCAGGAGGGCCACGCCGCCGCGGTCAGGACCGCGCTCACCCGGGTGCTCGGCGACCGCTGGGCCGGTGCCTGGGTGGACGGGCCGCAGGCCGACCTGGTGGTGGCCACCACGGACGCCTCCGCCGCCCGGACCATCACCGCCCACGGCGGCCGGGCGACCGTCGTGCGGCACTCGCTCAAGGCGCTCGACCGGGCCAAGGACGCGCTCGACCGGGTGTCCGCGGACGCCGCGCCCGAGGCCACCCCGCTCTGGTACGTCGACGTCCGGGCCAACACCGTCGTGGTGCGCTCCGCCGACACCGCCCGCACCGAGGCCTTCCTGAACCGGTCCGGAGTGGACCGCGCGCTGGTGCGGGTCGAGCCGGCCACCACCGCGCCCCGGCCGCTCGCCGACCTGCACGGCGGGGACGCCTACTACATCGACAACGCCGCCCGCTGTTCGATCGGCTTCCCGGTCAGCCAGAACGGCCAGCCGGGCTTCGTCAGCGCCGGCCACTGCGGCCAGCCCGGCTCCAACGCGACGGCCGCCGACGGCAGTTCGATCGGCACCTTCCAGGGCTCGACCTTCCCGGGCAACGACTGGTCCTGGGTGGCGGCCAACCCGGGCTGGACCGCCCAGCCGCAGGTGAACGACTACGCGGGCGGCGTGGTGACGGTGGGCGGCTCGACCGAGCAGTCGATCGGCGGATCGGTCTGCCGCTCCGGCTCCACCACCGGCTGGCACTGCGGCACCGTCGAGGAGCAGAACGCCACCGTCAACTACCAGGAGGGCAGCGTCTACGGCGTCACCCGCACCACGGTGTGCGCCGAACCGGGCGACTCCGGCGGGTCGTTCATCTCCGGCAACCAGGCCCAGGGCGTGACCTCCGGCGGCTCCGGCGACTGCACCTCGGGCGGTGAGACGTTCTTCCAGCCGGTCAATCCGATCCTCAGCACCTACGGCCTGACGCTGGCCACCGGCTGACCCCAGGCCTGACCCCAGGCCTGGCCCGAGGCCCAAGGCCTGACCCGAAGCCCAAGGCCCAAGGCCCGACCCAAGACCCAAGACCTAAGGCCTGTCCGACAGCTCCGCCGTCCGGCGCTCGAACACCTCGGGACGGGCGCTCTCCAGCGCCGTGGAGACCGCGCCCAGGAGCACCGCCTCCTCCCCCAGGAGGCTGGGTGCGAGCGCCGGACGCATCGGGGCGAGCCGGTGCAGGGCCTGCTCCAGCGGCGCCAGGAGCAGGTCCGCACTGCTGCCGATGCCGCCACCGAGCACCACCAGGTCCGGGTCGAGCACCGCCGACAGCACGGCGACGGCGTAGGCGAGCCGCTCCGCCTCCTGCTCCACCAGCCGGACGGCCGCGGCCTCGCCCGCCCGGGCCCGCTGGAAGACCTGCTTGGCGGTCGGCTGCCGGCCGCCCGCACCGGTCAGCCCGGCCGCCCGGGCGGAGCGCACCACGGCGTCCGCCGCGGCCTCCTGCTCGATGGTCGCGACCGGTTCGCCCGGGCGGGCGGGCAGCGGCACCAGGCCGATCTCGCCCAGCGCGCCGTGCGCGCCGACCAGCAGTTCGCCGTCCTTGACCACGCCCACCCCGAGCCCGGTGCCGACCAGCAGGTAGGCGAACATCCGGCTGCCCCTCCCCGCGCCCAGGGTGTACTCGCCGAGCGCGGCGAGGTTGGCGTCGTTGCCCACCGTGACGACCGTGCCCAGGCCCTCCCCTATCCGGTCGAACAGGCCGGGCCGGCCCCAGCCCGGCAGGCTGGTGGCGTAGCGCACGCCGCGCTGCTCCTCGTCCCAGACGCCCGGAGTCCCGATCACCGCGTGCACGATGTCCCCGGCGGCGAGGCCCGCCTCCGCGATCGCCTCGTGCGCGGCGGCGACCACGGCGTCCGCGACGGCGTCGGCGGTCCGGCCCCGGTTGGGCACGTCCCGGCGGGCGACCACCGTCCCGGCGATGTCCGCGACGGCCACCCGCAGCCGGGCCCGGCCGATGTCCACGCCGAGCACGTGGCCGGCCGTCGGCTCGACCTCGTACAGGACGGCGGTGCGGCCCCGCTCGGGCGCCAGCCGCCCGGCCGCGCGGACCAGCCCGGCCCGCTCCAGCTCGGCCAGCGCGGCGGAGACGGTGGGCTTGGACAGGCCGGTGTCCCGGGCCAGCTGGGCGCGCGAGGAGCCACCGCCGGTGCGCAGCAGCTCCAGCAGCAGCCACTCGTTGTTGCTGCGCAGTCGCTGTCGGTTCCACGGCACCCCGGGGGCCCCGGCCGCCGGGCGACTGGTCGGCAGGTGGGGGCTCATCGCATCCTCCGGTCTGGTGCTGACGATCTGGCGTCGGTGCCTCGGTGCTGTTCGGTGCCGTTCAGCACCGTTCGGCGCTGCTCGTTCCGGCCGTCCGGCCCGTACGGCGGGCCGACGATCCGCCCGCAGGACGGACCGACGAGTCGCCGAACTCGCAGGCGTGGCACGGTCCGCGGCGCCCAGTGCCGGGCGCCGCCGCCCAAGTATGACGGGTGATCACCCGACGCCTCCCACACGCCCCGGTGCCCCGGATCGAGCGCCCCGGCCGCCCGGAGCCCGCTCTACAACACGGTCTTGGTCCAGTCAAGGTTTCACCCCGTTGTGGGCGTGCCGCGCTCCGGCGCGTGATCATGGGCCTATGCACTTCCGGCACGGCAACCGATCACAGGGCTCCCCGGCCCCGGCCCCGGGCGCCCGGTCCCTGACGGCGACCGCGGCGGCGCTCGCCGCCGGCCTCGGCACGATCACCGGCCTCGGCGCGATCACCGGCGGCGACCGCCAGGGCACCGACCGCCACGGCGATCCGGACCAGCTGCGCGACGTGCTGACCGCTGCCCCGGTGGGCCTGGCCCTGCTCGACGACCGGCTGCGCTGGCGCCACCTCAACGCCGCCTTCTCCGCCGTGACCGGACTGCGCCGCGCCGACCTGCTCGGCCGCCCC
>NZ_JAFLNG010000828.1 GCF_017427025.1 Streptomyces sp. FH025 | reverse complement strand
GCCGTGATCGCCGAGCTGGTCGCCCGGGGCCACCGGGTGAGCTACGTCAACCACGAGTCCTTCCGGGAGGTGATCGAGTCCACCGGCGCCGCCTTCGTCCCGTACCCGACGGCGCTGCCGCTGCGCACCTCCACCGAGGGCTGGGTGGAGGAGCCGGTGGCGCTCCAGGAGCTGTTCCTGGACGACGCGCTGGCCATGTGGCCCGTCCTGCTGGAGCGCTTCGCCGAGGGCGGGGACCGCCCCGACCTGGTGCTCAGCGACATCGGCTCCTTCGCCGGGCGGGCGCTCGGCGAGCGGCTGGGCGTGCCGGTGGTGCAGCTGTCGCCCACGTACGTCGGCTGGGACGGCTTCGAGCAGGATTTCCCGGAGGTCTTCGACGCGGTCCGCAAGGCGCCCGGCGGGGCCGAGCACTACCGCCGGTTCGCCGACTGGCTGGAAGAGGCCGGGACTGTGCAGCGCGACGTGGACGCCTTCAAGGGCCGCCCCGAGCGGTCGATCGCGCTCATCCCGCGCGCCCTGCAGCCCAACGCGGACCGGGTCGACGAGCGGCGCTTCAGCTTCGTCGGCCCCTGCTTCGGCGACCGCGCCCACCAGGGGGGGTGGCAGCGGCCGGACGGCGCCGAGAAGGTGCTGCTGGTCTCGCTGGGCTCGGCCTTCACCCACCAGCCCGCGTTCTACCGGGCCTGCGTCCAGGCCTTCGGCGACCTGCCGGGCTGGCACACCGTGCTGCAGGTCGGCGCGCACACCGACCTGGCCGAGCTGGGCGAGGTGCCGGACACCGTCGAGGTGCACCGCTGGGTGCCGCAGCTGTCGGTGCTGGCCCAGGCGGACGCCTTCGTGACCCACGCGGGCATGGGCGGTTCCAGCGAGGGGCTGTTCCACGCGGTGCCGATGATCGCCGTACCGCAGGCCGCCGACCAGTTCGCCAACGCGGACGCCCTGGTGGGCCTCGGTGTCGCCCGCCGCCTGGACACCGAGCAGGCCACCGCGGAGGCGCTGCGCGCCGCGCTGCTGGAGCTGACCGGGGACCCGGCGGTGGCCGAGCGGCTGAAGGCGCTGGCCGCCGCCAGCCGGGCCGAGGGCGGCACCCTGCGGGCCGCCGACCTGGTGGAGGCCGAGCTGGGGTCGTAAGGGAGGCCGTGAGGGAGGGGTCGGGGGTGCGGTGCCGATCTGCTCATCGGAAAATCCGGATGGCGAGCAGCTGTTGTCATATCTTCATTCACCTGCTGTGATTATGTATATGGATATGCACAGTGCTGTGGCCCCCGACGCTCCGCTGGTCCAGGTCGGCAAGGCCGACGTCAGCGCGGAGGACGTGCTGGCCGTCGCCCGGGGCAACGCCCGGGTCGAGATCGGTCCCGACGCGCTCGCCGAGATGGCGGCCGCCCGCGCGCGGATCGACGCCCTCGCGGCCGAGCCGCGCCCCGTCTACGGCGTGTCGACCGGCTTCGGCGCCCTCGCCGTCCGGCACATCAGCCCCGAGCTTCGCGCACAGCTCCAGCGCTCGCTGGTGCGCTCGCACGCGGCCGGCATGGGGCCGGCGGTCGAGCGCGAGGTGGTCCGCGCGCTGATGTTCCTGCGGATGAAGACGCTGGCCAGCGGCCGCACCGGCGTCCGGCCGCTGGTCGCGCAGACCATGGCCGCCGTGCTCAACGCGGGCATCACCCCGGTCGTCCGGGAGTTCGGCTCCCTCGGCTGCTCCGGCGACCTCGCGCCGCTGTCGCACTGCGCGCTGGTGCTGATGGGCGAGGGCACCGCCACCGGCCCGGACGGGGTGGAGAAGCCCGTCGCCGAGCTGCTCGCCGCGGCGGGGATCGAGCCGGTCGAGCTGCTGGAGAAGGAGGGCCTGGCCCTCATCAACGGCACCGACGGCATGCTCGGCATGCTGGTGATGGCCATCGCCGACCTCCAGCGGCTGTTCACCACCGCCGACATCACCGCCGCGATGACCCTGGAGGCGCTGCTCGGCACCGACAAGGTGCTCGCCCCCGAGCTGCACGCCCCGATCCGCCCGCACCCGGGCCAGGCGCTGAGCGCCGCCAACATGCTGGCCGTCCTGAAGGACTCCGGCCTCACCGGCCACCACCAGGACGACGCGCCGCGCGTCCAGGACGCGTACTCGATCCGCTGCGCCCCGCAGGTCGCCGGCGCCGGCCGGGACACCCTGGCGCACGCCCAGCTGGTCGCCTCGCGCGAGCTGGCCGCCTCGGTGGACAACCCGGTGGTGCTGCCGGACGGCCGGGTCGAGTCCAACGGCAACTTCCACGGCGCCCCGGTCGCGTACGTGCTGGACTTCCTCGCCATCGCCGCCGCCGACCTCGGCTCGATCGCCGAGCGCCGCACCGACCGGCTGCTGGACAAGGCCCGCTCGCACGGCCTGCCCGCGTTCCTGGCCGACGACCCGGGCGTGGACTCCGGTCTGATGATCGCCCAGTACACCCAGGCCGCGCTGGTCAGCGAGAACAAGCGGCTCGCCGTCCCCGCCTCGGTCGACTCGATCCCGTCCTCCGCGATGCAGGAGGACCACGTGTCGATGGGCTGGTCTGCCGCCCGCAAGCTGCGCCAGTCGGTGGACAACCTGACCCGGATCCTCGCCGTCGAACTGACCGCCGCTGCCCGCGCGCTGGAGATCCGTCAGCAGGCCGACGGGGACGTCAGGCTGGCCCCGGCCACCGCGGCCGCGCTGGCCGCGGCCCGGGAGGCGGGGGTCGGCGGCGCCGGCCGGGACCGCTTCCTCTCGCCGGACCTGGAGTCCGCCGCCGCGCTGGTCGCCTCCGGCGAGCTGGTGCGGGCGGTGGAGCGGGTCACCGGGCCGCTGGCCTGAGGTGTCCGTGGCGGCGGCGCCGGTGGCGCGGGGTGAGCCGGGATCAGTCCCAGTCGCTCCGCGGCCGGCGCTCCTCGCGGTCGCGGCGGTTGCTCAGCGCGGCGGCGAAGTTGACGCCGACGATGCCCGCCCAGCAGGCCAACA
>NZ_JAFLNG010000827.1 GCF_017427025.1 Streptomyces sp. FH025 | reverse complement strand
GCCAGCCGGGCGGGCACCTCGGCGAGGGTGAAGACCAGCTCCTCCTCCCGGCCCGCCCGCTCCAGCTCCTCCCAGGACAGCGGGGTGGAGACGGTCGGCGTCGGGCGGGCCCGCAGGGTGTACGGGGCGGCGGTGGTCTTCCTGGCGTGGTTCTGCGACCAGTCGACCAGCACCCGGCCCCGGCGCCGGGCCTTGGCCATGGTGTGCACCACCAGCTCCGGGTGCTCGGCCTCCAGTGCGGCGGCCAGCGCCTTCGCGTACCCGGAGACGGCGGGGCTGGGCGTGGGCTCGATCGGCACCAGCAGGTGCAGGCCCTTGGAACCGGAGGTCTTCACCCAGGCCGACAGGCCGTCCGCCGCCAGCCGCTCGCGCAGCAGCAGGGCCACCGTCCGGCAGGTGAGGACGTCGGCGCCCTCGCCCGGATCGAGGTCCAGGACCAGCCGGTCGGCCAGGCCCGGTGCGGCCGCGTGCCACTGCGGGACGTGCAGTTCCAGGCAGCCCAGGTTGGCGGCCCACAGCAGCGCGGCGCCGTCCTCCAGCACCACCTGCCGAAGGCCCCCGTCGGTGCTGGGGACCTCGACGGTGCGCACCCAGCGCGGGGTGCCGGCGGGCGGGTTCTTGGCGACGAACACCTCCGCCTCGACGCCGTCCGGGCAGCGGAGGAAGGAGACCGGGCGGTCCCGCAGGTGGGGGAGCAGAGCGGTGTGCACGGCGGCGTAGTAGTTCAGCACCTCGCCCTTGAGGGTGCCGGTGCGCGGGTAGTAGACCTTGTCGAGGTGGGAGAGGGCGAGGGTGCGCCCGTCCACGGTCAGCTGTGGCATGGGCCGGTCTCCGAAGGCTGCGTTCGGCCCCCCGCAGTCAGTCTGCGCCGCGGCTCCCGGGGCCGCAGGGACGGCCCCGCTCCCGGTGCCGGCGGCCCGGGGTCGCGGGCGGGCGGGCTGCTGCTTATGGTGAGGGCACGGCCACCTCGGGTGCCGCACGGCCGCCGGGGGCCGCAGAGGGGGGAACGTCGGGGGGTAACACCGACGAAGGAGTCCCCGTGACCACTGCCCGAGACATCATGCACACCGGCGCCCAGTGCATCGGCGCCCACCAGACACTGGACGAGGCCGCGCGCATGATGCGCGACAAGAAGGTGGGCGCGCTGCCGATCTGCGGCGACGACCAGAAGCTGCACGGCATCATCACGGACCGCGACATCGTGCTGCGCTGTCTGGCCGAGGGCAAGGACCCGGCCAAGACGACGGCGATCGAACTGGCGGGCCACCTGCACTGCGTGCGCGCCGAGGACAGCATCGAGACGGTGCTCAAGAAGATGGAGCAGCACCAGATCCGGCGCATCCCGGTGATCGACGGCGACCGGCTGGTCGGCATGATCAGCGAGGCCGACCTGGCGATGGGCCACCGCGAGGGCCACCGGCTGACGGACCAGCAGATCCTCGAGTTCATGGACAGCGTCTACATGAAGCGGTGACGCCGCACAGCCGCTGAGGAGAGACACGCGAAGCCGCCGCACCCGGGAGGGGTGCGGCGGCTTCGTGCGTGCAGGGGGTGAGGCGTGGCCTTACTTGCCCAGGCCGGCCTTGACGGAGCAGATCGGCCAGGCACCGGGGCCCTGGGCGGCGAGGACCTTCTCGCCGATGGCGATCTGCTGGGCCTTGGTGGCCTGGTGCGCCTGCGGGGCGTACGCGGTGCCACCGAAGGCGGCCCAGGTGCTGGAGGTGAACTGCAGACCGCCGAAGAAGCCGTTGCCGGAGTTGACGGCCCAGTTGCCGGTCGCCTCACAGGCGGCGACCTTGTCCCAGACCGAAGCCGGCGCGGCGGAGGCGCTGGTGGCCGTGACGAGGCCGGCCACCGGCAGGGCGGTGACCGCCCCGGCCATCAGAGCCATCCGGACGCGGTTGCGGCGCTTCGGGGTGGCAGTGGTGGTGGCAGCGGCGGTCTCGTTACGGAAGGTCATGGAGTTCCTTTCGGAGGGGGGCAGCGGGCGCGCGGAACCAGGCCCTCGGAAGGCCGTCGGTCTCGGGGACACGTCGCTCGCGTGGTTCGGCACCGTCCTGCTCGGGGGCGGTGGGGCCCGGCCGGAGCGGATCGCTCGGTGCAACGAGTTCGAAGGTACGGGGGCCGTTGTGGCGGTTTCAAGGATTCGAAGGTTTAGGCACGTCAGAGGGTTGTTACCGAAGGTAAGGATCAAGGAAATGTTGTGATTTAGCCTGATTTGCGCCTATTTTCAAGATCAAATCACCCGTCGAAGTGGCCTGGGCCACTCCGAAACCGGTGTGAGGCCGCGCACATCATCGACAGAGCGTGACGGCCCCCCGGCCCCCGGTGCCGGATCCGTCACCGCGGCAGCCGCCCCGGGTGGCCCGGGCCACAGCCCTCACTCCGAGCGCCCGGCTCGGTCACTCCGGGTGGCGGGGCATAGCCTTCGGCTCATGAGCAAAGAGAGCGATGCGGTGGATCCGGACGCGGCGGACGCCGAGGGCATCAGGGGAGAGGGCATCGAAGGAGGGGACCACGAGGCGGCGGTCGCCCCGAAGGGCTTCGAGCTGGGGACGGACGGGCCCAAGGTCGTCCTGGCGGGCCTGGACGGCTCCGACTCCTCCTGGCGCGCCACCGCCTACGCCGCCGGACTCGCCCGCCGCCAGGGCGCCGTCCTCGCCGTGGCGTACATCCAGCCGATACTCGGCGCCGCGACCGCGCTGGCCGGGGCCGCCGTGGAGGAGACCACCCAGGAGATCGCCGACGAGCTGCTGGCCGCACTGCGCGAGGCCGAGCACCGGGTCCGCGAGGTCTGGAAGGTGGACTGGCGCTTCCTCACCATGCGCGGCGACCCGTACACCGGCCTGGCCAAGCTCGCCGACGAGCTGCGCGCCGACGCCGTGGTGGTCGGCGTCTCCGAACAGGCCGGGCACAAGGTGATCGGCTCGGTGGCCGTCCGACTGGTCAAGGCGGGCCGCTGGCCCGTGACCGTCGTCCCGT
>NZ_JAFLNG010000826.1 GCF_017427025.1 Streptomyces sp. FH025 | reverse complement strand
GGGTGACGGTGTACGAGTACCGCGACGCGCTCGGGGGCAAGGCGCGGAGCATGGATGTGCCGGGTAGTGCGGGCGGTGGGCGTCGGGCGTTGCCGGGTGAGCACGGGTTCCGGTTCTTTCCCAGCTTCTACCGCAATCTGCCGGACACGCTGCGCCGCATTCCAGTTCCCGGCAACCCCGGTGGCGTCCATGGCAATCTGCGCGATGCCACGCAGGCGCTGCTGGCCTTCGACGCCCCGCGCCCGGGTCTGCTGGTGCCGTTCCAGGCCGTGACCCGCCCGCTGGACCTGGGTGACCTCGCACCGGACGCCCTGCGGCGGACCCTGGCCGGCGCGCTGGACGAGGTGCTGCGGCTGCCCGTCGGCGAGTTGGCCTACTTCGTGGACCGGCTTCTGGTACACCTGACCAGCTGCGATGTGCGCCGTGAGCAGCAGTGGGAGCGGGTGGCCTGGTGGGACTTCATCGGGGCCGAGCGGATGTCCCCTGACTACCAGCGTCTCCTCGGAGTCGGTCTGACCCGGGATCTGGTGGCGACCCGGGCCGAGCAGGCGAGCACCCGCACGGTGGCCCGCACCGTCGTCGAGGCCTTCCTGCTGAACGGGATGCTGGGGCGCGGCGGTGACGGGCAGCCTGACCGGGTGCTCAACGGCCCGACCAGCGAGGCCTGGATCGACCCGTGGGTGGCCCATCTGTCCTCGCTGGGCGTCGAGTTCCGGACCGGGACCGAGGTCCGGGAGGTGCTGTACGCCGAGCGCCGGATCACCGGGGTCCGGGTGGCGCCGGCCGGCGGTGGCGCCCCCGAGACGGTGCGGGCCGACTACTACCTCAGCGCGCTGCCGGTCGAGCACGCCCGCGCCACGTGGGGTCCGGGGCTGCGCGCCGCCGATCCCCAGCTGGCGCGCTGCGACGCGATCGGCACGGACTGGATGACGGGCATCCAGTTCTACCTGCGCCGCCCGGTGCGGCTGGTGCACGGCCACGCCGTCTGCCTGGACTCCCCGTGGTCGCTCACGGCGGTCAGCCAGGCGCAGTTCTGGGACCGGGACTTCGCGGCCGGCTACGGCGACGGGACGGTGCGCGACTGCCTGTCGGTCTGCGTCTCGGAGTGGGACCGGCCGGGGATCCTCTACGGCAGGACGGCGAAGGAGTGCACCCGCGAGGAGGTGGCCCGCGAGGTCTGGGCGCAGTGCCGACGGGCCTTCGAGCGGCCGGGCGTCGGGTGGCCGGCGGACGCGGACGTGCACTCGTGGTTCCTCGACCCGGCCGTCACCGGTCTGGGCGGGCCGGCGCCCGCCAACCGCGAGCAGTTGCTGGTCCATCCCGCCGGAACGCTCTACCACCGGCCCTCGGCCGCGACGGCGGTGGGCAACTTCTTCCTGGCCGGCGATTACGTCCGTACCGACGTCGACCTGGCCACCATGGAGGGGGCCAACGAGTCCGCGCGGCGCGCGGTCAACGCCCTGCTGGACGCGGACGGTTCGAGCGCCGAGCGCTGCCGGATCCAGCTGCTCTTCCGGCCCCCGGAGTTGGAGCCGCTCAAGCTGGTCGACGAGGCCCGCTACCGCCTCGGTCTGCGGAACACCTTCGACCTCGGGTGACACGGCCGCCCGTTGATGGCTCCCCAATGACGGCCGTTGTCATCCGTGGTGTCTCCCGGGATGATCGCGGCCGTGACCTTACTCATCCTGATCGCCCTGGCCGTCGCTCCCGGCCTCATCTACCGGCTCGGCCCTCGCCTGAGTCGAGCCGGACTGACGCTCTGGGTCCGCAGCCGGTTCGACCCGGCTGTCCACGGGCTCCCGCCCCGTGAACAGCTCGACGCGCACCGCGCCGGGCCGCCCCCGCCCGCTGATCGCTCCGAAGAGATACGGGCCGTCGCGCACGACGCGTGGGAAGGCGACTGGCGCTCGGCGGCCGCCTTCGCGGACGCCGAGCGCCAGGACTGGGACGAACGCTGGTCCCGGCTGGAAGTCCTGCGACAGATCGCCGACGAGAGCGACGCCTGGCTGGACGACTGGCTCCGGGCCCGACCGGACGACGGCACCGCTGTCACCGTCCATGCCCAGGTGCTCCTCCACCGCGGGTGGGCGGTACGCGGTGACGGATACGCGCACGACGTTCCCGCCGGTCGGATGGCCCGGTTCATGGTCCAGCTGAATGCCGCGATGGAGGCCGCGCGGAAGGCCGCCGAGCTCGCGCCCGAGGACCCCGGTCCCTGGGTGGTCATGGTCACCGCCGCCCGCGGGCTCGGGTATGAGCACGACGAGTTCCGCCAGCTCTGGAAGGAACTCGTCACCCGCGCCCCCTACCACTACGAGGGCCACTGCCAAGCCATGCAGTACTGGTGTGCCAAGTGGGCCGGCAGCCGCAGGCTGATGATGCAGTTCGCCGAACGTGCCGCGCGCAACGCACCGGCCGGCAGCCCGCTCGCCGGGGTCTACCTGCACGCGCTGCACGAACTCACCCGGCGCTCCGGCCTCTCGGCCCTCCCCTCTTCGCGAGCGGCCAAGGACCTGCTGGAGAGCGTCGCCCGGTCACTGAACCAGGTGCCCGGCGAGGACCAGCGCGTTCACCAACTGCGGCACCTGCTGGCGCAGTACCTGGTCAAGGTACGGCGCTACGACGCCGCACTGGAACAGTTCCGTCTGATCGGGCCCTGGTGCGGCGCGGAGCCGTGGACGAAGGAGCGCGACCCCGTGGCCGCCTTCGACCTCGCTCGGGGCATCGCCGCGATGAGAGCCAGCCAGACCTGACGCTCTGTCAGCGATCTGCCGTGACCGGGCTGTCGGCTGGGTTGACAGGGGGAGGCTGATCCCGATGTCCTTGGCCGGAGGGTGAGTTGGACATGACGGGGGGCTCGCGTTGGATCGCCTGGCCGGAGCGGACCTGGAAGATCTGGAAGTCGGACCAGCCCGCACCGCCCGCGTGTGGCTCGGGCTGATCGCGCCCCTCGCCGCGTTGGTGGTCGTCGTGCTCGGGGTCCT
>NZ_JAFLNG010000825.1 GCF_017427025.1 Streptomyces sp. FH025 | reverse complement strand
GGGTGGCGGCCCGCTTCTCCAGCACCGGGGCGGTCACGCCGCACCGCCCGAGCCCTTGCGCCGGCGCAGCAGTCGGCGGCCGAGCAGCGGCGGGACCAGCACCACGGCGAGCAGTTCGAGCGCGGTGAGGGTGGACAGCGTCCAGTCCTCCGGCCGGCCGCCGACCTCGACCACGTTGGCCGCGACCTCGCTGGAGCCGCCGCGGCCGCGGGCGACCACCTGGCCGGTCTGCGGGTCGATCTGGTCCCCGCCGGAGCCGTCGCCGGCGCCGCCGGCCGCGTTCGGGTCACCGGCCGCCGCACCGCCGGCCGCGTTCGGGTCACCGGCGGCCGCACCGCCCGCGCCGCCCGCTCCGCCCGTACCGCCCGCTCCGGTGCCGCCGGCCGTGCCGTTGCCGTTGCCGCCGCCCCCGCTGCCATTGCCGCCGGAACCGCCCGTACCACCGGTGCCACCGGCCGCGCCGCCGGAGCCGGAACCGCCGCCCGAACCTCCGGAGCCCGAACCGGTCTTGACCGGCTGGCCGTTCTGCACGGTGCAGTCCAGCGGGGAGCCCTGCTTGTCGCAGGGGCTCGGCATCGGCGCGTTCTTCAGGACGGTCAGCTCACCGGCCGAGTTGAAGGTCGGGTTGGCGCAGTTGGACAGGGTGTCCGGATTGACCGGGCTCGCGTTGCCCGGGATGCTCTTGGTCTGCAACAGCCCGCCGCGGACCAGGCCGCGCGGGATCGGCGAGTAGCCGAGGCCGTCCGCCTCGCCCTGGCCCTCGCAGAGCACGTAGGCGAGGAAGCGGCTGAGCGCGGAGCCCTTGTCGTTGGTGAAGCGCGGCGGCGGGGCCGGCGTCCCGGCGCGCGGCACGATCAGGTAGCTGTAGCTGGAGATCGGGTAGGCGCGGGGGTCGTTCATCGTGTAGACGCCGTCGAGGTTCTGCTGCAGGTAGTTCGGGTCGGTCGACGGGGTGTTGTCGTCCACGCCGCGGATCTTGGCGGCGGTGAGCGCGACGGCGACGTTGGAGGCGGTGGGCAGCGAGTAGTAGCCGGCCTGGTTGAGCACCTTCACGACCGGCCAGTTGCTGCGCTTGGCGAAGGCGTACTCGTCGTAGCCGATGGTGCCGACGTTGGACGGGGCCTTGATGTAGCCGGCCACGACGTCGGAGCCGTTCTGGGCGACCATGCGGCCGGAGGGCGGGAAGAACTCGGTGTAGTCACCGCAGGTGACGCCGTTGACGGACTGGCAGTAGGCGTCCCACTGGTCCTTGTGGGTGTGCTCCATCCAGCGGGTGAACTGCGCGGTGGCGCCGGAGCCGTCGGAGCGGATCACCGGGGTGATCTGGAGGCTGGGCAGCGCCTTGCCGTAGTCGTTGGTGATCTTGGGGTCGTTCCAGTTGGTGATCTTGCCGGTGAAGATGTCCACGATGGTCTGCGGGGACAGCCGCAGGTCGCGGACCTGCTTGCCGCCGACCACCAGGTTGTACATGAAGGTGGTGCCGCCCGCCGTGATCGGCACGTAGGAGAAGCCGTAGACGGGGTTCTCCCGCTCGCCCGAGCCGGCGCCGTGGCCGGCCTGGCCGAGGCCGGTGTCCGGCGCGGAGCGGAACGGCACGTCGGAAGCGGTGAAGTCGTCCTGGCCGATCGCCCACTGGTTGCGGCCGGCCGCCGACCCGATCGGGTTGAAGTTGATCTGGATGCCCTGCGGGGAGACGTCCTGCCGCCACTGGTCGATCGCCGGACCGGCCCAGCTGGAGCCGTCGGCGCTCAGCGAGGTGGCCGCGAACGCCGGTGTCTGCCCCAGCAGCACGGAGGCTCCGGCGAGCAACAGGGACAGCAGCCCCGCCAACAGCCGGGCGATGGAGCGCCTGAGGCCCCTCGACATGTGAACTCCTCTGGTACGGAGAGTGGTTGGGAGGGACATCACTGCTGTTCCTGCGGCCGGAGGGCGTACGGGCGGGCGACGGCGCCGGCCGCCGCCTTCTCCAGTCGGCGGGCGTCGCGGTCGATCCGGCGCTTCTGGCCGCGGGTCAGCTGTCCGGGGCGACGGCCGCCGAGCACGCGCGCGGTGACGAAGAGGATCAGCACCACGATCATGAGCGTCAGGGCGGCGGCGAATCCGCGCGCGATCATGCCGTCGTACGGCTGCTTGACGTAGTTCCAGATGTACAGCGGCAGCGACACCTGGTGGTCGGAGAACGGGTTGCCGTTGAACTGCGAGGTGAACCCGGAGGTGAGCAGCACCGGCGAGGTCTCGCCGACGCCGCGCGCCATGCCGAGCACCACCGCCGTCACCAGGCCGGGCCTGGCGGTGGGCAGCACCACGTTCCACACGGTGCGCCACTGGCTGCCGCCGAGCGCGTACGAGGCCTCCCGCAGGGTGCCCGGCACCAGGCGGATGACCACCTCGGCGGCCCGGGTGACGATCGGCATCATCATCACGGTCAGGGCGAGCGAGGCGGCGAAGCCGCTCTTCTCGAAGCCGAAGGTGATGATCACGACGCCCAGGATGAACAGGCCGGCCACGATGGACGGCAGCGCCGTCATCGCCTCGACCAGGGTGCGGACCGGACGGGCCATCCGGCCGCCGACCTCGGACATGAACACCGCCGCCGCGATGCCCAGCGGCACGGCGAACAGCGTTGCCAGGCCGAGCTGTTCGAGCGATCCGACGACGGCGTTGAGCGCGCCGCCGTCGGTGATCGGGTTCAGCGGGCCGGTGTGGTCCATCGACTCGGTGAAGAAGTTGAGGTGCTGGGCGGCTTCGTAGCCGCGGCTGAGGACGTAGCCGATCTGGTCGACGATCAGCGCGACGACCAGCAGTCCGGAGCTCCAGGCGACCACGCCGACCAGCCGGTCGCGCACCACCAGCCGGTTCCACTGCAAGCGGCCGAGCGCGAAGTAGCCGGCCAGGAACAGCAGGTACCAGCAGACCAGGAACCCGAAGGCACCGCTGAACGGCAGGATCCGCTCGTACAGCATCCAGTTCAGCGCGAGCGAGCCGGTCACCGCGCC
>NZ_JAFLNG010000824.1 GCF_017427025.1 Streptomyces sp. FH025 | reverse complement strand
CCCCGGGGCCGCCGGTCAGCCGGTCAGCCGGTCAGCCGGTCTGCATGGCCGTGATGGCGGTGAGGCGGCTGACCCGGCGGGCGGGGAGGATGGCGGCGGCGAGGCCGGTGAGAACGGTGAGGACGAGGGCGGCGAGGATGAGGGGCAGGGGCGGGGCGCCGGTGGTGCCGATGGTGGAGGTGATCGACCGGGCGGCGGCCCAGCCATAGGTGATGCCCAGTCCGGTGCCGACGAGGGCGGCGGCGAGTGAGAGCAGCAGGGCCTCCAGCGTGAGCATCCGGCGCAGTTGCTGCCGGGACATGCCGATGGCGCGCAGCATGCCGATCTCGCGGGCGCGTTCGGTGACGCTGAGCATCAGGGTGGCGGCGACGCCGAGGCCGGCGATGGCCACCGAGAAGGAGAGCAGGGCCATGCTGACGACCGTCATCCGGTCCAGCAGCGTGCGCAGCGTCTCGCCCTGTGCGGCCGTGTCGGTGACGGCGATCCACGGGTGGTCGGCGAGTGCCCGGTCCAGCGCGCGGCGGGCGTCCGTCCGGTCCTGACCCACCGTCGGGCTGATCCAGACCGTGGTGACGGCCGCGCCGGGGGCGATTCGCTCCAGGGTGGCGGGGGTCACCAGCAGCGCGGCCCCGGCCTGCAGGGTGAACGGCAGGCTGCTGCGGCCCGGCTGGACCCGGAGCTCGGTGCCGTCGCCCAGGCGCACCCCGCCGTCGCCGAGCCCGCTGAGCGCGGTGCCGTCGGTGAGTGCCCGGGCCCGGTCGGCGTCGTCCGCCGAGGAGTTGAGTCGGGCGGGGTCGACGGCGGCGACCAGGGTGGGCCTGCCGTCCAGTTCGACGGTGGCCGAGCGGACCGGCGCGATCGTCAGCTCGCGCTCCGCCCCGAGCGCGGTGAGCGCCCCGGCGGGCAGCGGGCCGCCACCGGTCGCGGTGGCCGAGAAGACCCCGGGCTGGCGCGCGGAGACCGCCGGCACCAGGGAGTCGGAGGTGACCTCCAACGCGGTGACCGCCCCGACCATCACCGTCACACCGAGCAGCAGGGCCGCGCCGGTGGCCCCGGTGCGGGTCGGGTTGAGCCGCAGCTGCTGGGTGGCGAGCCGCCCGGCGGTCCCGGCCAGCCGCCGGGCGGGCCGGCCCAGCAGGGCGACGACCGCGGGCAGCAGCCGGTCGGCGAGCCGCAACACCCCGAAGAAGCTGCTGATCGCCCCGACCGTCACCGCGAGCAGCGACAGCGGCGGCGGTGCGACCGCCCCGGTCACCAGCAGCGCCACGCCCACCGTCAGCAGCACCGCCGTCCAGACGGCCGCCCGGACCCGGGCCGCCGTACCGACCGCGCCGGTGGCACCGCCGAGCGCGGCCACCGGCGGCACTGCCGAGGCCGCCTTGGCCGGTCCGCGGACGGCCCACAGGGTGAGCAGCACCCCGAACAGCCCGGCCAGGGCGCAGGTCCACGCCGACGGCGTCAGCGACAGGCGCACCGGCCCGAGGTCGAGGCCGCCGACCACGACCGTCCCCGCCTCGCAGAGGCCGACCCCCAGCAGGACCCCGGCCGTCGAGGCGCCCACGCCGAGCAGCAGCCCCTGACGGCGGATCAGCCGGCGCAGTTGCCGCCGGTCGGCGCCCACGCAGCGCAGCAGGGCGAGCTGCCGGGTCCGCTGGGCCAGCACCACGGTGAAGGTGTTGCCGACCACCATCCGTGCGACGGCCAGCGCGATCAGCACGAAGGAGAGCGCGGCGATCAGCACCACGCCGTAGAGGGTCCCGCTCTGCCGCTTCGCCTCGGCGACGGAGGCCTCCCGGGTGTGCACCGTGGCGCCGTCGCCGAGGGCGGCGCGCAGCGCTTCGACGGTCCCGGCCGGTGCGGCCCCGGGCCTCAGCCGGACGTCGAGCCGCTCGGTGGTGACGGCCGTCGCGTACCGCGACACCGCGCCGGTCGTGACGCCGATCACCGGGTGGCCGGCGAAGCCGGGCGCGCCCCTGCCGTCCAGGGTGCCCGCGAGGCGGACGGCGGCGGCGGAGCCGTCGGCGCGGGCCAGCCGCACCTCGGCGCCGGGGGCGGCGCCGATCCGGCGCGCGGTGTCGGCGTCGAGCAGGACCTCGTCGGGGCCGGCCGGCCAGCGGCCGTCCTCCAGCAGCTGCCAGCGCAGCGCCCCGTCCTCGGCGATCGCGCTGACCACGGCGCCGCGGTCCAGCGGCCGTCCGTCGGCGGTCAGCACCGAGCCCCGGCCGGTCAGCCGCGACGACACCTCCGCCACCCCGGCCGTACGGCGAACCCGCTCCACCGCGTCCTGGTCCAGCCCGCCCTTGGCCGCGGGCCTGACCACCTGGACGTCGGCGGGCCCGACCTCGGCGGCGGCGGTCTGACCGAAGGAGTCCACCAGGGCGCCGCTGCCACCGACCGAGGCGATCAGGAAGGCGACTCCCAGCGCGATCGCGGCCCCGCTGAGGATCAGCTGCCGCAGCTGCCCGCGCAGCTCGGCCACGGTGTATCGGTAGGTCGTCATCAGTCCCCGGCTCGTCCACCCTGACCGGGCACGACGCTCCGGCAGGGGCTTCATCGAGCGTAGGGTCGGCCCACCCGTCGGCCCGTCGGCACGAGGTCCCGTTCGTGATCACTCCGCGGACCTACGGCCGCCCCGGCCGTCTCCTCCTCCAGGGGTACCCGGCCCCGACCCGCCCCCTGGCAGGGCCGGGGCCGGGAACGCCGCAGGCCCCCCGCCCTGGTGGGCGGGGGGCCTGCGACCTGCGCTTTCACTGTGCCCCAGACAGGAATCGAACCTGCGACACCGGCTTTAGGAGAGCCGTGCTCTATCCCCTGAGCTACTGAGGCGGGGCCGGTCCGTGACCAGGCCGTTCACAGCGTACCGGATCGGGGGTCGGCTGGGGGTGGTGGACGGAAGTGCGGGCGCCGACGAGGTGTCAGAAGAGGTCGAGTAGCCTGCCGAGGAATGTTCGAACCTGCCCTCCGGGGCTGGGCGAAGGAGACGAAGGACTCAATGAGACCAGCTGTG
>NZ_JAFLNG010000823.1 GCF_017427025.1 Streptomyces sp. FH025 | reverse complement strand
CATAGTGCCGGGCGGCCTTCGCGCGGTTCCCGCACACCGCCATCCGGCACCACCGCCGGCGCCCGTTCTGCGAGGCGTCGAAGAAATGCAGAATGCACGCCTCGTGCGCGCACTGCTTCACCCGGTGCGCCCCCTGGCCGAGCAGCGTGAGGAAGTCGTCCACCGCCAGCCAGGGCGCCAGCCACTGCGGCCCGTCCGTCTCGATCCGGTCCTCGGCGCCACCCGGCCCGGCGCTGCGCCGGACCCGCCCGTACGCCAGCACCGCGTCCAGCGCGGACCGGGCGGACGTGCTCAACTCGCCCTGCTCGCGGGCGTCCTGAGCCGCCAGGGCGATCGCCTCACGGGCCTGCCGGATCGCCGCCAGGCCCACTTCGTCAGCCGCGCAGCGCCCGCTCAGCCCGGCGGAGGAGAGCCAGATCCCGTACCCCTCGACGCCGGTGAGCAGGTCGTTGACGGGGGTTCCGGCCCAGCGGGTGTTGAGCAGGTCCAGCGCCAGCGGCTCGCCGATCAGCGGCCGCGGGTCCCTCGGGTCCGCCATCACGTCAGTCATCGTTCTCCCTCGGCTCCCTCCGATTCTACGTCCGGGCCCCAACAGCCGAATTGGTATGGACCGGTTCCGGAATTCCGGCCATTCACTGTATGGAATCCCCGATTTCCGACACCTCCACAGTTGACTGTTTTTTAGCAACGAATTGCCTGGCCATGAGCCACCTCGCACACCGGTTCTGTCATGTTCTAGCCAGCGTTCTACCCCGGAACGCCTGGCCCCTGCCGGCCCCCACAGCCGGCCAGAGGAGGATCCGTTGCGCCCCCGTTCCCTCGCTCTCGCCGCGGCTATAGCCGTCCTGCCGCTGACCGCCGTCTCGCTCGGCGTCTCCACCGCGCAGGCCGCTCCCGCTCCGCACGCCACCCCGCGCGTCGCCCTGCCGAACACCGTGAACCCCGCGGTGGCCCACTCGGAGAAGAAGGGCGACGTCCCGGCCGAGCAGCAGATCTCGGTGTCCGTCAGCCTGAAGCTGCGGAACCCCGACGCCCTGGACCGCTTCCTCACCGCCGTCACCACCCCCGGCTCGCCCGAGTTCGGCAAGTACCTGACGCCGGAGCAGTTCACCGCCCAGTTCGGCCCGAGCCAGCAGGCCGTCGACCAGGTCAAGACGTACCTGGCCCAGCAGGGCCTGGCCGTCACCGACGTGAGCGCCAACCGCCAGGTGGTCAACGCCCGCGGCACCGCCGCGCAGATCTCCCAGGCCTTCGGCACCCACGAGAGCTCCTACCTGGACCCGCAGCTGCAGCGCGCCTTCTTCGCCAACGACGACGCCGCCTCGATCCCCTCCGACCTGGCCGCCGTGGTCCAGGGCGTGAGCGGCCTGGACAACCACGCGGTGCGCAAGAACCGCCTGGCCAAGCCCAACTCGGCCACGCCCGGCGCGATCACCCCGAACGCCGCCACCGCCAGCCCGAGCGGCCTCGGCCCGGCCCAGTACGACGGCGCCTACAACCTGAACAAGACCGGCGCCGACGGCACCGGCAGCACCGTCGCCCTCTGGGAGTTCGACGGCTACCAGTCCTCGAACCTGACCACCTACGACTCGCAGTACGGCCTCACCGGCCCTGCCGTCACCACCGTCTCGGTGGACGGCGCCAGCTACGACTCCGCCCCCGGCCAGGGCCAGGGCGAGGTCGAGCTCGACAGCGAGATCGTCCGCGGCGCCGCCCCCAAGGCGACCCAGCTGGTCTACGAGGCGCCCAACAGCGACCAGGGCGAGATCGACATGGCCAACAAGATCGTGGCCGACAACAGGGCCTCGGTCATCTCGATCTCCTGGGGCTCCTGCGAGCCGGACACCACCGCCGCCTCGATGACGGCCGTCGACAACGCCTTCAAGCAGGCCGCCGCCCAGGGCATCTCGATCTTCTCCGCCTCCGGCGACGACGGCTCGCGCGACTGCACCCGCTCCACCAGCGGCTCGACCGTCAAGGCCGTCGACTTCCCGGCGTCCAGCCCGCACCAGACCGGCGTCGGCGGCACCAACCTCAAGGTCACCAGCGGCAACGGCTACTCCTCGGAGAGCGCCTGGAGCACCGCCGGCGGCGGCGTCTCCACCGTGTTCAGCAAGCCGACCTGGCAGACCGGCACCGGCGTCAGCGGCACCATGCGCACCGTCCCGGACGTCTCCTCCAACGCCGACCCGGCGAGCGGCTTCGCGATCTACACGGCCGGTGCCTGGCAGGTCTACGGCGGCACCAGCGCGGCCGCGCCGCTGTGGTCCGGCTACGCCGCCCAGTTCAACCAGAAGGCCAAGGCCGCCGGGCAGCCGGTCCTCGGCGAGGCGAGCCCGCGGCTGTACTCGGTCGCGAACAGCAGCAGCTACGGCAGCGCCTTCCACGACGTGACCACCGGCGCCAACCAGGACTTCTCCGCCAAGACCGGCTACGACCAGGTCACCGGCTGGGGCTCCCCGGCCGCCGACCAGCTGACCACCGCCCTGCTCGGCGGCGGCACCACCCCGCCGCCCACCGGCGGCTGCACCCCGGCCCAGCTGATCGGCAACGGCGGCTTCGAGACCGGCACCGCCGCCCCGTGGGCGACCTCCTCCGGCGTCGTCGACAACAGCGCCTCCGAGCCGGCCCACTCCGGCAGCTGGAAGGCCTGGCTGAACGGCTACGGCACCACCCACACCGACACCCTGTCGCAGACCGTCTCGGTCCCGGCCGGCTGCGCCTCCGCCAAGCTGACCTTCTGGCTGCACATCGACACCGCGGAGACCGGCACCACCGCGTACGACAAGCTGACCCTGCAGGCCAACAGCACCACGCTGAAGACCTGGTCCAACGTGAACGCGGCCGCCGGCTACGTCCAGCAGACCGTCGACCTGACCTCCTTCGCCGGCCAGACCGTGACCCTCAAGTTCACCGGCACCGAGGACGGCTCCAACCAGACCAGCTTCGTGATCGACGACGTCGCGCTGAACGTCCAGTGATCACCGGCCGGTAGGAACCGGTAGCACCACCCT
>NZ_JAFLNG010000822.1 GCF_017427025.1 Streptomyces sp. FH025 | reverse complement strand
CCCGAAGCGGATGGAACACCTCCACCACCCGGCCGAGGGGCCAAGATTGACCGTGTTGACCCGTCAGTAACGCCCTCCTATGCTCAACGGCGTTCGCGATCCGGCACCGGGCCGGGGCCGCCGCGCCCACCCGATCCGGCGCCGTCACCGGCTCGAAGGGTTCCTCCCATCAGCACCTCCATCGCCGCCTCGGACTCCACCGGCCCCCAGGGCGACACCGGCGACGCCGACCACTCCGCCGACACCGCCGGGCCCACCGGCCGCCGCCGCTTCCTCACCTACCTGCTGGCCGCGCCGACCCTCACCGTCGCCGCCCGGTTCGGCCTCGACGCCGCCGCGCCCGCCGCCGCCCGGGCCGCCGTCCGCGCCGCCGAGGCGGCCCAGGACGCCGCCCCCTCTCAGCTGTTCGGCCTGCCGGGTATTCCGGACATCGTCGACCTCGGCGACGCGATGATCCTCGCCGGGCTGCCCACCTCGCACCTGCTGGTCCTCGAAATCACCCCCGCCGGGCGTGCCGCGATCCATCTGCCCCGGCTGGAGGTCGGCCAGGGCCTCACCACCGCGATCGCCATGCTGGTCGCCGAGGAGCTCGACGCCCGGCTCACCGACGTGGACGTGCCGCTCTCCGACAGCCGACCGGAGCTGCTCTTCAACCAGCTGACCGGCGGCTCCAATTCGGTGCGCTCGCTGTACGACCCGGTGCGCGCCGCGGCCGCGGCCGCCCGCGCCCGGCTGGTGACCGCCGCCGCCGCCCGCTGGAACGTTCCCGCGAACAGCCTGCGCACCGCCGACTCCGCCGTCCTCGCCCCCGACGGCCGCAGCCTCGGCTACGGCGAACTCGCCGCCGCGGCCGCCACGGTGGCCGTGCCCGCCGTCCCCGGCACGCCCAAGTCGCCCGACCAGCTGCGCCTCGTGGGCAGACCGACCGGCCGGATCGACGCCCGCGACATCGTCACCGGCCGCGTCAAGTACGCCGGGGACCTCCAGATCCCGGGCGCCCTGCCCACCGTCGTCGCCCGCCCGACCACCATCAACGGCACCCTCAAGTCGCTGGACGCCACGGTCGCCCGCACCATGCCCGGGGTGCACGCCGTGGTGCGGATCCCCAGCGGCGTCGCCGTCCTCGCCGAGACCTTCGACCAGGCGATCAAGGCCCGCGACGCGCTGCGCACCACCTGGAACCCGGGCCCGGTCGCGAACCTGTCCACGGGCGACATCCGGGCCCGGCTGCGCGCCGCGCACGCGCCGTTCCTGCTGCCGCCGCTGCTCACCGAGTACCTGGACGGCGAGTTCGACTTCGCCTTCGTCAACCACGCCCCGATGGAGGTGCTGACCGCCGTCGCCGACGTGCGGCCGAACCGCGCCGAGCTGTGGTTCGCCGCGCAGAGCCCGATCATCGCCCAGCAGACCATCGCCGCCGAACTCGGCCTGCCGCAGAGCGCCGTCACCGTCCACGTCGTGCGCGGCGGCGGCTCCTTCGGCCGCCGGCTGTTCTTCGACGCCGCCCTGGAGGCCGCCCAGATCTCCAAGGCCGCCGGCCGCCCGGTCAAGCTCATGTGGACCCGCAACGACGACATGCGGCACGGCCGGATGCGCCCCGCCAGCCACCACCGCATCCGCGCCACCTACGGCCTCGGCCAGGTGCTCACCTGGGAGCACCGCGCCGCCACCGTGAAGACCGACCTCGGGCACGGCCTCGGCGAGGCCCTCACCGCGGCCGGGTTCAACCTCTCACTGGCCGGGCTCAGCCTCGCCCAGGCCTTCTTCCTGCTCACCGAGAAGAACCCGTACAACGTCGGCATCCCCACCCAGCTGCTCGCCGAGCTGCCGCTGGACGTGCACACCGGCAGCTGGCGCTCGGTCTACTCGGGCATGGTCCGGGTCGCCGACGAGATCATGATGGACGAACTCGCCCGCCGGATGGGCCAGGACGAGGTCGCCTTCCGTCGCGCCCGGCTGCGCGGCGCCGCCGGGCAGGCCGTCCTGGACACCGTCGCGAAGGCCGGCGACTGGGGCCGCCCGATGCCGCCCGGCCACGCCCAGGGCGTCGGCTACCACGACGAGAACGGCGGCCGGGTCGCCTACCTGGTCGAACTGGACGCCTCCGACCGGGCGAACCCCCGGGTCACCAGAGCGGTGGCCGCCGCCGACGTCGGCCGGGCCATCAACCCCCGCGGCCTGGAAGCCCAGTTGACCGGCGCGCTGATCGACGGCATCTCGGTCATCCTGCACGCCGGCAACCACATCGACAACGGCGCGGTAAGGGAGGGCAGTTACGCCGACTTCCTGTACGCCCGGCAGCACAACACCCCGCCGTCGGTGGAGATCCACATCCTGCCGCCGAGCGGAGCACCCGGCGGCGCGGGCGAGTTGGGCGTCCCGGCCGCCTCGGCCGCCGTCGCCAACGCGTACGCCCGCGCGACCGGCACCAGCCCGCGCTCCTTCCCCATCCACTTCTGACCCCGCCCCCCGACCGACCAGATCCGAGGACGTCAACTCCCCATGCCCACGCACACCTTCGTCCTCAACGGCCGGTCCGTCACCGTCGAGGCCCCGGACGACATGCCGCTGCTCTGGGTGCTGCGCGACAAGCTCGGCGTCACCGGCCCCAAGTACGGCTGCGGCGTCGGCATCTGCCGCGCCTGCACCAGCCACCTGGACGGCCAGGAGTTCCAGCCCTGCACCCGCGCCGTCAAGGACTGCGAGGGGCACACCGTCACCACCATCGAGGGCCTGGCCGACGGCGACACCCTGCACCCGGTGCAGGAGGCCTGGATCGACTGCGACGTCGCCCAGTGCGGCTTCTGCCAGCCGGGCCAGATCATGACGGCCGTCGCCCTGCTGCGCCGCACGCCCGACCCGACGGACGCGGACATCGACCAGATCCAGAACATCTGCCGCTGCGGCAGCTACCCGCGCATCCGCGAGGCCATCAAGCGCGCGGCGGCGGCCGGGAAGACACCCTGACGGGGTGTGTTCCCGGACCCGGGCCCTCCTCCGCGCCGACCACCGCTACGAA
>NZ_JAFLNG010000821.1 GCF_017427025.1 Streptomyces sp. FH025 | reverse complement strand
TCGGCGGTGTCGTTCGGGACGTCCGGGCGGGAGGCCTCGACGGCCGCCATCGAGCGCGGCAGTTCGAAGGGCAGTCGGCCCTCGGCGCGGGCGCGGCCGAAGAGGACGTCGAGCATCGCGTCGTCACTCGCTCCGTAGTCGGCTACCAGTGCGGCGGCCCGCTCGGCGATCTCCGGGATGACGGCGGGCCGCTCCAGGTTGATCAGGACGATGGTCGGGACGGCGTCCAACACCCGGAGGATCGCCGCCAGTTCGTCCTCCGGGAAGTCGAGGCGGCCGGAGTGGAACAACGACTCGAAGCGGTTGGCGCGGTGCTCGTACGGGGTGAACAGCCGCAGCACCGCGAGGTCGGCCTCGGCCGGGGTGGCGGCCGGTCGGCCGTAGCGGGAGACGACCGCGTGGTCGAGGCCCTCGGTGTAGAGCCGGGGGGCGGGCCGGGTGATGGGCAGGGTGCGGTCGCGGTTGACCAGGACGGTGAGCGACCGGCGCTGGGCGGCGGCCCCCGCGGCGCGGAACTCGCCGTTGCCGACGGTCTCCTCGGCGGCGTCCGGGTCGACGCGGCGCCGGTCGTCGAAGAGCCCGAGCACGAACTTCTCGCGCAGCAGGCGCCGGACCGAGTCGTCGATCCGCTGCTCGGAGATCCGCCCGGAGCGGACGAGTTCGACCACCACCTCGGGGCACTCCTCACCGCCGAACTGGTCCACGCCCGCGTCCAGCGCCTTGGCCGTGCGCTCGGCGACGCTGAGGTGCTCGACACCCCAGGCCCGGGCCTGGTGGGGCTCGCCGAAGATCTCGTCGTCGTTGAGCAGCCCCCAGTCGGCGCAGACGATGCCGCCGAAGCCCAGTTCCTCGCGGAGCAGCCCGGTGACCACGCCCCGGTTGAAGCCGAAGCCGACCTCCTCCCAGTCGGTGCCGATCGGCTGGCCGTAGTACGGCATCATCTGCGCGGCGCCGGCCGCGATCGCGGCGCGGAACGGCGCGAGGTGCAGTTCGCGCATCCCGCCGGGGTAGACCTGCTCCTTGCCGTGCGGGAAGTGCGGGTCCTCGCCGTCCTTCTGCGGTCCGCCGCCGGGGAAGTGCTTGACCATGGTGGCGACGCTGTCCGGGCCGAGCCGCTCGCCCTGGAAGCCGCGGATGTAGGCCTGGACGAGTTCGGCGGTGAGCGTGGCGTCGGCGCCGAAGGTGCCCGTCTGGCGGGACCAGCGGGGCTCGGTGGCGAGGTCGATCTGCGGGTGCAGGGCGACGCGCAGACCGACGGCCAGGTACTCCCGGCGGGCTATGTCGGCGAAGCGGTGGACGAGTTCCGGGTCGCGGACGGCGGCCAGGCCGATCGCCTCGGGCCAGGCGGAGAAGGCGCCGGCCTGGATGGAGGCGCCGATGTTGAGGGTGAAGGAGTGCCGGGGGTCGGTGGAGACGGTGACCGGGATGCCGAGCCGGGTGCCGGCGGCGATCTCCTGCACGGCGTTGTGCCACTCGGCCAGTTGCCGGGGGCCCGCGGTGCCGACCAGGTTGAAGTGGTTCAGTCCCGCGTCGCGGATCAGGCCGGTGGTGTCGGCGGGGAAGTCGAGCTCCTCCCCGTCCCCCGTCTCGACCGGGCGGCCGTCGGGGTGCATCGGGATCATGGTGTGGAAGAGCAGGCCGGCCTTCTCCTCCAGGGTCATCCGGGCGAGCAGGTCGGCGACCCGCTCCTCGACCGGGCGGGCCGGGTCCTGGTACGGGTGGACGGCGGTGGTGACGGTGTGCACGGGGCGGAACTCCTGGGTGGTGCGGAGGTGTTGCGGGCGGTGGGCGTGGCTCAGCGGACGGTCTTGATCGGGGCCACCGAGAGCGCCCCGGCGAGGATGATCAGCGCGCCGGCCAGGTAGAGGGCGTCATAGCCGGCCGCGCCGACGACCAGCGAGGCCACGAAGGGCGCGATGATCTGCGGGCCGGCGTTGGCGATGTTCAGCACGCCGAGGTCACGGGCGGCGGCGTCGGCGCTCGGCAGCACCAGGGTGACCAGCGCGGTGTCCACCGCCATGTAGCAGCCGAAGGCGATCCCGGCGAAGGCGGTGTAGAGCAGCATCCCGGTCCAGTCCGGCATCAGCACCGGGACCGTCATGGTCACGGCGGCCAGCACGCAGGACACCGCGATCAGCGGCTTGCGTCGCCCGAGCCGGTCGGAGAGCCAGCCGCCGAGGACGGTGGCGGCCAGGGTGCAGACGGCGTCGACGGGTGCGAGCACGGCCTGGGCGCCGGCCGCGTCCATGCCGTCGGGCAGGGTGATGTGGTCCTGGAGGATGTAGAACTGGAACAGCGAGACCGCGAAGAAGCCGAGCATCATCAGGAACCGGCCGATGAAGGCCCAGCGGAAGTCGGCGACCCGCAGGGTGTCGGCGAAGGCGGCCAACTGACGCCGCAGCGGCACGGGTTCGACGGCCGGAAGCCGCTCCTCCCGGACCAGTGCGACGAACAGCACGGCCGCGACGGCGACGGTGGCGCCGAGCACGAGGTACCCGGTGCCGAGCGAGTCCGGGACGTAGCGGGTGGCGAGGGTGACGCCGACGACCGAGCCGATCGGGGTGCCGATGCCGACCATGGCCGAGGCCAGCCCGCGCCGTTCGGCGGGCACCCGGTCGGGCACGACGGCGGTGAGTGCGGCCTGGTAGACGTTCATCGCGGCCTGCACCAGGCACCAGACGATGGTGACCAGCAGCACGGTGCGGACCTGGCCGAGCAGTGCGAGGGTCGCGAAGGACGCGAGACCGCCGCCGAGGATCCACGGGTTGCGCCGCCGGGAGCGGTCGGAGAGCAGTCCGGCGAGCGGGTTGAAGAGGGTCGCGAAGACGGCCGCGACGCCGGAGACCCAGCCGAGCGCGGCGACCTTGCCGTCCGGGTCGACGAGTTCGATCTGGGCGGGCAACAGGACCTGCCCGATGCCCAGGTAGACGAGGTAGAGCACGGCGTTGCCGAGGGTGAGCATCGGCAGCAGGCGTCGGACGCGGCGGCCGCCTTCGGGAGCCGGGGGCTGGGCCGCCCGGGGTCTCGGGGCGCCGACTGC
>NZ_JAFLNG010000820.1 GCF_017427025.1 Streptomyces sp. FH025 | reverse complement strand
GGCATGCGAGGATTCGATCCATCAGCCTGACAAAGGAGTGCAGCGAGTGCCCGGCACCAACCTGACCCGCGAGGAGGCCCGGACCAGGGCCGGCCTCGTCCGGGTGGACGCGTACGACATCGAGCTCGACCTCAGCACGGCGCGCGAGGGCGGCACCTTCCGGTCCACCACGGTGGTCCGTTTCAGTGCCACCACGCCCGGTGCGGACAGTTTCATCGACCTCGTCGCCCCGAGCGTCGAGTCGATCACCCTCAACGGCGCGCCGCTCGATCCGGCGAGCTTCGTCGACAGCCGTATCCCGCTGCCGAACCTGGCCGCCGAGAACGAGCTGCGCGTGGTCGCCGACTGCGCCTACACCAACACCGGTGAGGGTCTGCACCGGTTCGTCGACCCGGTCGACGGCGAGACCTACCTGTACACCCAGTTCGAGGTGCCGGACGCCCGCCGGGTCTTCGCGAACTTCGAACAGCCGGACCTGAAGGCCTCGTTCGCCTTCACCGTGACCGCCCCCAGCGGCTGGGTCGTGGTCTCCAACTCGCCGACCCCGGAGCCGGTCGGCGAAGGTGCCACCCGGGTCTGGAAGTTCGAGCCCACCGGCCGGATCTCCAGCTACATCACCGCGCTGATCGCCGGCCCGTACGTGGGCGTCTTCGACGCCTACGAGAACGGCGAGCAGCGCGTCCCGCTGGGCGTCTACTGCCGGCCCTCGCTGCGCGAGTTCCTGGACGCCGAGGCGATCTTCGAGGTCACCCGGCAGGGTTTCGACTACTTCCAGGAGAAGTTCGACTTCCCGTACCCCTTCGCCAAGTACGACCAGCTCTTCGTACCGGAGTTCAACGCGGGTGCGATGGAGAACGCGGGCGCCGTCACCTTCCGTGACCAGTACGTGTTCCGTTCCAAGGTCACCGACGCCGCCTACGAGGCGCGCGCCGCGACGATCCTGCACGAGCTGGCCCACATGTGGTTCGGCAACCTCGTCACCATGGAGTGGTGGAACGACCTCTGGCTGAACGAGTCCTTCGCGACCTTCGCCGAGGCCGTCTGCCAGGCCGAGGCGCCCGGCTCCAAGTGGCCGCACTCCTGGACCACCTTCGCCAACCAGATGAAGACCTGGGCCTACCGGCAGGACCAACTGCCGTCCACCCACCCGATCATGGCGGAGATCAACGACCTGGAGGACGTCCAGGTCAACTTCGACGGCATCACCTACGCCAAGGGCGCCTCGGTGCTCAAGCAGCTGGTGGCGTACGTCGGCCAGGACGCCTTCTTCCAGGGCGTGCAGGCGTACTTCAAGCACCACGCCTGGGGCAACACCCGGCTCAGCGACCTGCTCGGCGCCCTGGAGGAGGCCAGCGGCCGCGACCTCAAGGCCTGGTCGAAGGCCTGGCTGGAGACCGCCGGCATCAACGTGCTGCGGCCGTCGATCACGCTGAACACGGACGGTGAGATCGAGTCCTTCGCCGTGCTGCAGGAGGCGCCCGCGCTGCCCGCCGGCGCCAAGGGCGAGGCCGTGCTGCGGCCGCACCGGATCGCCATCGGCCTGTACGAGCTGGTGGACGGCTCGCTGGTGCGCACCGAGCGGATCGAACTGGACGTCGACGGCCCGCGCACCGAGGTGCCGCAGCTGGTCGGACGGCACCGGCCGGCCGTGGTGCTGCTCAACGACGACGACCTCTCGTACGCCAAGATCCGGCTGGACGAGGACTCGATGGCCGTCGTCACCGAGAACCTCGGCGGCTTCACCGAGTCGCTGCCGCGCGCGCTGTGCTGGGCCTCCGCCTGGGACATGACCCGCGACGGCGAGCTGGCCGCCCGCGACTACCTGGCGCTGGCGCTGTCCGGCATCGGGCGGGAGACCGACATCGGCGTGGTGCAGTCCGTGCAGCGCCAGGTCAAGCTGGCCCTGGACGCCTACGCCGACCCGGACTGGAGCGAGCAGGGCCTGGCCCGCTGGGCCGCCGCCGCCGAGGAGCACCTGCGGGCCGCCGAGCCGGGCAGCGACCACCAGCTGGCCTGGGCCCGCACCCTGGCCTCGGTCGCCCGTACGGACGGTCAGCTCGGGCTGCTCGCCGGGCTGCTGGACGGCTCGGTGGAGGTCAAGGGCCTGGCCGTGGACACCGAGCTGCGCTGGACGCTGCTGGCCCGGCTGGCCGCCACCGGCCGTGCGGACGAGGCAGAGATCGCGGCCGAGCTGGAGCGGGACAACACCGCGGCCGGCCAGGAGCACGCGGCCAGCTGCCGGGCCGCCCGGCCGACCGCCGAGGCCAAGGCGGAGTCCTGGGCCGCGGTGGTGGAGTCGGACAAGCTGACCAACTACGTCCAGGAGGCGGTGATCGCCGGCTTCCAGCAGACGGACCAGCGGGAGCTGCTGGCGCCGTACACGGAGAAGTACTTCGCGGCCGTGAAGGGCATCTGGGAGACCCGCAGCCACGAGATCTCGCAGCAGATCATCGTCGGGCTGTACCCGTCGATCCAGGTGTCCGAGGCGACGCTGGAGGCCACCGACGCCTGGCTGGACTCGGCCGAGCCGGCCCCCGCGCTGCGGCGCCAGGTGGTCGAGGCGCGGGCCGGGATCGAGCGCGCGCTCAAGGCCCGGGCCGCCGACCGGGCGGCGGGCGCCCGATAGGCCGTGAACCGAGCGTGAACGCCTGAAGGGGCGCCGGACGAAATCGTCCGGCGCCCCTTCGGGTTCGTGCGGGTCCTGGTGGACGCGACGGTTACTTCTTGCCCTTGCCCTTGCCGTACGGCAGACCGGCCAGCGCGCCGATGATCACGAACGCGACGATCGGGAGCAGCACGAACAGGCCGAGGGTCTGGCCGACGCCCAGGCCGGAACCCGGGTCGTCACCGTCGTCCCTGGTGAGGGCCATGGCGGGCGACGACAGCAGCATCATCAGCGTGACCGTTGCGGAGACCGCGCCGGCTCGCAAAGCGTTCCTCTTGTCCACGATTCCAACTTACCCGTCACTTATGGGGCGGCGCGCGTCGGGGTCGGGCCTGCGGTTCCGGGGCCTCCGGTTCCCCGCTGGTTCCGGCTTCGGGCGC
>NZ_JAFLNG010000082.1 GCF_017427025.1 Streptomyces sp. FH025 | reverse complement strand
GCGGCTCGGCCAGGCCGCAGGGCGGCGGCCGTTCCGGCAGGCCGCGCAGGCGGTAGGCCGCGGGCCATTCCGGTTCGCGGCTGGGGGCGGAGTGGATCCTCGGGGACGACCGTGGCGATCCGTACGGTTGGGGCCGCAGTGGCGCGGGGCGAAGGCGTGCGCGACATTGACGGCTGACCGGCCGCCGGGTCGGGGCTGGTGTTCGCGTCCGGCGCGCGGCGCCTCCAGGGCCTCGGTGACGCTGAGTTCCTCGGCTCGCTGGGCAGCTCGATCGGCGACGGGCCGAGACCGCCGTCCTACCCGGGACGTGCAGGTCGTCTACTCGGCGCCTTGCCGGGCCAGCAGGTCGTGCACGGCCTCGTTCACGGCGTCGGCCGCTTCGCGGTCGGCCGCGAGCAGTACCCGGCCCCGGTAGGCGGAGACGATCTCGGCGACTGCGACCGCATCGGCCACCGCGTTGGCCTCCCCGAGGTGGTCGGCCGGCACCCGGCGCGGCAGCTGCCCGGCGAGCTCGGCGTCCAGACGCTCCGCGTCGCCGGGGTAGCCGTGGCCGGCCCGCAGGGCGGCCCGCAGTTCCTGGACCGTGTTCATCGGCGGCAGGCCCAAGCGGCCCTCGCCATGCCCGTGTTCGGAGTGTTGGGCACTCATCCCATCAGCCCTTTCCCCGGCCCGCCCGGCGCCGGGCGGGCCCTGTGGTTTTAACGGCATCCGAGGACGGGTGGTTCTGCACAGGAAGTCGGCGGATCCGACTTCCTGTGCGTCACCTCGTGGGCTCGCGTAGTTGGACCGCGACGATCGGGTTGCCGCAGAGGTCGTCCCGTTGTCGGCCCGCATCACCCGGCGCCGGGCCGGGACCTGCGCTCCCAGCGCTATCCGCCCCGGGTGCGTTGAGCCGGCGGTATCGTCAGAGGCCGCTGTCGTTCCCCACCCCGAGGTCGGCGAGGGTCGAGCCGAAGGCGGCTTCGATGACGGAGGCGACATCGGAGTCCGGGACGGTGGCGCGCACCTCCGCCAGGACGCCGGGGAATTCGTCGTCGGTGATGCAGCCCCGGTACTCCTGGCGCAACCGGTGGATGGCTTCGACGAGTTCGGGGCGCAGCCGCATCCAGGCGCGGGCGGTGCCGATCTCCGCCTCGACCTGGTCCATGAACCAACGCATGACGTCGTACGGGATGTCGATGTGCCGCCCCTGCGGGTCGAGGCAGATCGCCGGCTCCCGGGCCGGGTCCTCGTCGGGGACGATGGCGCTGAGGAGGGCGCGCTGCTCCGCCGCGAGGCACAGTTCCAGGTACCAGGCGTCGTCGGGCACGGAGTAGAGCGTGGTGATCGCGTAATTCCCGTCGGGGCTCGGGGTGGGCATGGGCCGGATGCTGCCACACCGGCCCTGCTCCGGGCGACGGGAATTCACACCGTGGGCTCGGTCAGCAGTCGGGCGCGCAGGGCGTCGATCCGGGTGCGGTCGAGGCCGAGGGTGGCGGTGAGGTAAGCCTCGACGGAGCCGTAGCGGGTGGCGAGGTCGGCCAGGGCGAGGCGGATCACGGTCTCCGGGGCGCGGCCGTAGCCGGGCCAGCGCAGGGTGCGGTCGGGGTGGGCGGCCTGCCACTCGGCGACGAGGTGCGGGGTGGCGAGTTCGGTGAGGGCGAAGTCGGCGGCGATGTCGTCCTCGGCGACGCCGAGCAGGGTGAGCAGCAGGGCGGAGATCAGGCCGGTGCGGTCCTTGCCGGAGGCGCAGTGGAAGACCACCGGGGCCTCGGCGTCGGCGATCACCTCCAGGGCCCGGCGGATCTCCTTCACCCCGTCCTCGGCGACCTCGGCGAAGCGGTCGGCGAGGTAGCGCCAGGGGTCGAGCTCCGGGTCGATCTCGGCCTGGTCGTACGGGCGGTGCTCGATCGAGAGGTTGTGGTACTCCAGCCCGTCGAACTCGGGCACCCGGCCCTTGGCGGCGATCTCCCAGTCGTAGCGCAGGTCGATCACGGTCCGTACCCCGAGGGTGCGGAGCCGGTCGAGGTCGGCGGGGGAGGTGAGCTTGCCGAGGGAGTCGGAGCGGTAGAGCAGGCCCCACCGTACGGTCCGCCCGTCGGCGGCCCGGTAGCCGCCCAGGTCGCGGAAGTTGCGCAGGGCCTCGAACTCGATGTGACGCGTTGTCATGCGCGGCACTCTAGCCAGCGGTGTCAAGAACCGGCGGTGTCAAGCGGCGGCGGTCAAGCGCCGGCGTACCCCCGGGCGAGCAGGGCGAAGGCGTGCTCGGCGTCGGCGACGGCCTCGGGGTGGAGGTCGTCGGCGGTGCGGCCGCCCTCGCGGATGCGCCGCCAGTTGTGCAGGGCGAGGACGCGTTGGGTGGCGGTGACCTGGGCGGCGAGCAGGGCGGCGGTGAGGTCGCGCGGCGCGGCGAGGTCGGGGGCCTCGCGCAGCGCCTCGGCGAGGGACTGCTCGGCGCGGGCCACGTAGGCGCCGACCCGGGCGGCCAGGCTCGGGGTGCCGTGCACCAGGGCGGTGAAGGCCAGCACCTGGGGGTGGTCGTTGAGGCCGGTGACCGGGTCGCGCCGGTCCAGGCCGTCGAGGAAGTCCCGCCGCAGGGCGTCGAGGACCGTCTCGCCGTCGGCCCGGCCCCGGACCACCTCGGCCGACTGCTCCTGGTGGTCGGCGAAGCGGTGGACGACCAGGTCCTCCTTGGTGGCGAAGTAGGTGAACAGGGTCGGTTTGGAAACCTCGGCGGCGGCCGCGACGTCCACCACCGACACCTGGTCGAAGCCGTGCTCCAGGAAGAGCGCGATGGCGGCCTCGGAGATGGCCTGCCGCGTCCGCTCCTTCTTGCGTTCCCGCAGTCCGCTCATGGGGCCAGGCTAGCAGCCCGGCTTGACCGGGGCAGGTTATTGACCTGGTTGGGCAAGCGGGGACTCAGGAGTCGAAGGAGTCCAGGATCCGGCGGACCGACTCCACCACCGGCGCGCCCGCCCGGACGAGCGAGGCCACGCCCGAGATGTTGCGCAGCGCCCGCCGCAGCACGGACGGCGAGGCGGCCTCGCCGTCGCCGATGGCCTCCAGCGACTCGTCCAGCACCTCGCGGTCCTCGGCCGGCACGTGATCGCGCAACTGTCGGACGGCGGCCACGAGTTCGCGAAGCGCCGCCTTCGGGTCGACCGGTCCCTGCTGCTTGATGATGCCGATGTTGTGGTCGCCGTGCTGGGTGACCGAGTCGCCGAAGTGGAAGGAGTTGCTCATGAGTGGACCGTCTTCCCCGTGTTGTGGTCGCCGTACTGGTTGATCTGGTCGCCGATGTGGACGTTCTCGACCTGGATCGCGAACTCCGCCTGGGGGTTGTCGATCGCCTCCATGATCCGCTGGATCAGGTCCTCGATCTGCCAGGCGTGGTAGCTCACCACGGCGGTGACCGAGGAGCTGGAGGTCTCGATGACCAGCTTGTAGAGCGGCTTCTGCCGCAGCTGGGTGACCAGGCGATAGGTGTGGTAGGCGAGGAACCCGAGAAGTATCAGACTCGGGACGGCGGACGCTGCCGTGTTCCTCAGCGCGCCCCCGGTGAGCGCGTTGAGGATCCCGAAGGCGACCAGTACCCCGAACACCTTCCGGACGTACCCGATGATCACCCGCGAGCGCTTGGGCGGCCACCACACCAACTGCCGCGCCCGGGCGATGTGGCCGAGCGGGTAGGCGTCCTTGGCGACCCACAACACCCGTCGGCTGACGCTGACGTCGATCACGTTCCGTGCCAAGAGTTCCCCCTACTCGTAGCGGCGGGGAGAACCATAGCAACGGCCGCCGACAGCGCGTCCGGCGGTTCCCTACACGCTGCGGTCGGCGAGGATCTCGCGGACCACGTGCCGGGCGTTGGCGGTCAGCGCCTGGTCGGTGTGGCGGTAGTAGGGGATCGTCACCAGGGCTATGGAGAAGGCCCAGGCACGGCCCCGGGCCCACATGGCGTCGTCCGCGCGCAGGGCGGCCCGGAAGGCGGGACGGGCGGCGGCGGGCAGCAGGTTCCAGGCGGCGATCAGGTCGGCGGTCGGGTCGCCGACGCCCATCAGCGCGAAGTCGATGACGGCGGCGAGGCGGCCGTTGCGGGCGAGCAGCAGGTTGCCGGGGGTGAGGTCGCCGTGCATCCAGACCGGTGGGCCGTCGTACTCGGGCAGCCGAAGGGCCTTGTCCCACAGGGCGGTTGCGGCCGCCGTGTCGATCGAGCCGGCCAGCTGGGCGATCGCCGCGCGGGTGGCGCCGTCGCGGGAGGCGAGCGGGACGCTGCGGTGGCCGGCCGGGGCGCCCGCCGGGTTGACGGCGCGCAGGGCGTTGACGAAGTCGGCCAGGTCGCGGGCCAGCCCCCCGGGCGCGGCCAGGGCGCCCACCGCCGGGTTCACGCCGTCGATCCAGCGCAGCACCGACCACTCCCACGGGTAGCCCGCGGCGGGCCGGCCCTCGGCGAGCGGGGCGGGGACGGGCAGCGGCAGCCGCGGTGCCAGTCGGGGCAGCCACTGCTGCTCCCGGCGGACGTCCCCGGCCGCCCACTCCACCCGGGGCAGCCGGACGGCGAGTTCGGGCCCGAGCCGGAACATCGCGTTGTCCGCCCCGGGGGCGCCGACGGGCGTGACCGGAAGGCCCACCCACTGCGGGAACTGGGCGGAGAGCAACCGCCGTACCAGGGCAGCGTCGACGACCGGTCCTTCGGGGTGCATCCGGGCGGCAGCGCACATGCCCGGCAGCGTACAGCGCAGATCGTCGACCTTCAGCCGGATTCCCGAACTGCGCACAACCGAGCGATCAACCCGGCGATCAACCCGGCGATCCCCGCCCCGACCGCCACCGGACAACGGGTGCCCGGCGGCCGCCCGTTCCGGCTCGCCACGCCCGGCCGACGCGGGTGCGGCCGGGGGGCGTCACCGGTACCTGCCAGAATGCAGGGCGTACGGCCAAAGCACTGAAGGAGAAGGTGACCGGCTTCGTGACCACGCCAGTCGAACAGGTGGCCCGCCAGGCCCAGCAGGCGATCGAGCGCAAGATCGCCGAGGAACTGGGCGTCCGCGAAGGGCAGGTGAAGGCGGCTGTCGACCTGCTCGACGGCGGCGCGACCGTCCCCTTCGTGGCCCGCTACCGCAAGGAGGTCACCGGCTCGCTGGACGACGCCCAACTGCGCACCCTGGAGGAGCGGCTGCGCTACCTGCGCGAGCTGGAGGAGCGCCGGGCGGCCGTCCTGGAGTCGATCGAGGCCCAGGGCAAGCTGGACGACGCGCTGCGCGCCCAGGTGCTCGCCGCCGACTCCAAGGCCCGCCTGGAGGACATCTACCTGCCGTTCAAGCCCAAGCGGCGCACCAAGGCGCAGATCGCCCGCGAGGCCGGACTGGAACCGCTGGCCGACACCCTGCTCGCCGACCCGACGCAGGACCCCGCCGCGCTCGCCGCGCAGTACCTCAACGAGTCGGTGGCGGACGGCGCCGCGGCCCTGGAGGGCGCCCGGGCGATCCTGACCGAGCGCTTCGGCGAGGACGCCGACCTGGTCGGCTCGCTGCGCGAGCGGATGTGGACCCGCGGCCGCCTGGTCGCGAAGGTCCGCGACGGCAAGGAGGGCGACGGCGCCAAGTTCGCCGACTACTTCGACTTCGCCGAGCCCTACACCAAGCTCCCCTCGCACCGCATCCTGGCGATGCTGCGCGGCGAGAAGGAGGAGGTGCTCGACCTCGAACTCTCGCCCTACGACGGCGAGTCCGAGGGCGACCTGCCCGGCGAGAACGACTACGAGCAGCGGATCGCCGCCCGCTTCGGCATCGCCGACCACGGCCGCCCGGCCGACCGGTGGCTGGGCGACACCGTCCGCTGGGCCTGGCGCACCCGCGTCCTGGTCCGGCTCGGCATCGACCTGCGCGCCCGGCTGCGCGCCGAGGCCGAGGAGGAGGCGGTGCGCGTGTTCGCCGCCAACCTGCGCGACCTGCTGCTCGCCGCCCCGGCCGGCACCCGCGCCACCATGGGCCTGGACCCGGGCTTCCGCACCGGCGTGAAGGTCGCCGTGGTGGACGCCACCGGCAAGGTCCTCGCGTACGAGACCATCTACCCGCACCAGCCCGCCAACAAGTGGGACGCGGCCCTGAACACCCTGGCCGCGCTGGCGAAGAAGCACGACGTCGACCTGATCGCGATCGGCAACGGCACCGCCTCCCGCGAGACCGACAAGCTCGCCGAGGACCTCCTCAAGCGCCACCCCGAGCTGAAGCTCACCAAGGCGATGGTCAGCGAGGCCGGCGCCTCGGTCTACTCGGCCTCCGCGTTCGCCTCGCAGGAGCTGCCCGACCTGGACGTGTCGATCCGCGGCGCGGTCTCCATCGCCCGCCGCCTCCAGGACCCGCTGGCCGAACTGGTCAAGATCGACCCCAAGTCGATCGGCGTCGGCCAGTACCAGCACGACCTGAGCGAGGTGAAGCTCTCCCGTTCGCTGGACGCCGTGGTCGAGGACTGCGTCAACGCCGTCGGCGTGGACGTCAACACCGCCTCGGCGCCGCTGCTCACCCGGGTCTCCGGCATCACCGCCACGCTGGCCGACAACATCGTGGCCCACCGCGACGCCAACGGCCCGTTCCGCACCCGCAAGCAGCTCAAGGACGTCTCCCGGCTCGGCCCCAAGGCCTTCGAGCAGTGCGCGGGCTTCCTGCGCATCCCCGGCGGCGAGGACCCGCTGGACGCCTCCAGCGTGCACCCCGAGGCCTACCCGGTGGTGCGCCGCATCCTCGCCGCGACCGGCGGGGAGCTGCGCGAGCTGATCGGCAACGGCGAGCGGCTGCGCGCGCTGCGCCCGGCCGACTTCGCCGACGACACCTTCGGCGTCCCGACCGTCACCGACATCCTCGGCGAGCTGGACAAGCCGGGCCGTGACCCGCGCCCGGCCTTCCGCACCGCGACCTTCAAGGAGGGCGTCGACAAGATCGGCGACCTGGAGGTCGGCATGGTGCTGGAGGGCGTGGTGACCAACGTCGCGGCCTTCGGCGCCTTCGTCGACGTGGGCGTCCACCAGGACGGGCTGGTGCACGTCTCGGCGCTGTCGAAGAACTTCGTCAAGGACCCGCGCGAGGTGGTCAAGCCCGGCGACATCGTCAAGGTCCGGGTGGTCTCGGTGGACGTGCCGCGCAAGCGGATCGGCCTCACCCTGCGGCTGGACGACGAGGTCGGCCGCGAGCGCGGTGACCGCGGCGGCGACCGGGGTGGCGAGCGGCAGGCCCGCCCGCCCCGCCAGGAGCGGCGCGGCGGCGGCCAGGACCGGCGGGACCGGGGCGAGCGCGGCGACCGGGGAGGCTTCGGCGGCGGCGCGCCGGCCAACAGCGCCATGGCGGACGCGCTGCGCCGCGCGGGCCTGGCCGGTGGCGGCGACGGCGGCGGTTCGAAGGACCGCCGCTCCGGGCGCCGCTGAGCGCCGCTGAGCGCCGCTGAGCGCCGCTGAGCACCGACGGACGTACGGCCGGGGCCGGCGGGCACGCACTGTGCCCGCCGGCCCCGGCCGTTCCCGTCCGTGACGGTTGCGTCACGTCCGTCACGCCAGGATCTTGTCCTTGGCCTTCTGGTACTCCTCGTCGGAGATGGCGCCCTTCTCCTTCAGGTCCGCCAGCCTCGCGAGGTCGTCGACGTGGCTGGCACCACCGCCGCCAGCACCACCTCCCGGTGCGGTTCCGGCCGCCTCCTTGATGTAGGCCCGGACCGCGGCCTCGGACTGCTGGGCCTGCTCGATGTCCCGCTTCCCCATGTCCCTGCCGCGGGCGATGAGGTAGACCAGGACGCCGATCAGCGGCAGGAGGATCACCAGGAGCAGCCATCCGGCCTTGCCCCAACCGCCCAGGTCGTGGCTGCGGAAGATGTCCGTGATGATCTTGAACAGCAGGAAGAACCAGAGGATCCAGAGGAACAGCTCCAGCATCGTCCAGAAGATGTTGAGCACCGGGTAGTCCACGGCCAGCTGCATGGTGTCCATGGCCGATTCATATCACCGCAAAACGGACATTGCTCTCTGCTGTTCGGCCGTCCCAGTGGTCTTCCGGCCGAACGGGAATATTCAGGGCAGGGAGCGACCTCGGGGGGTGACCTCGGGGAGCGACCTCAGCCCCGCCCCGCCCGCCGCCGCAGCTCCACCGCGAGCCCGACCAGCTCGCCCCACCAGGCCTCGCGCCCGGCCAGCAGCAGCCGCTGCGCCTCGGCGGCCGGGACGGTCCGGACCTCGACCACCTGCTCGCCGTCGTCCGGATTGGTCGGCACGGAGTCCAGCTCGACCTCGCCCCAGCCCCACAGCCAGGCCTTCTCCGGGTGCGGCTGCCACGGCCGGTACGGCACCGGGTCGTCGGTGCGGCAGCGGTGCGCGCCCAGCCAGCCCGGCTCGCCGAGCAGCCGGGCGCCGGCCTCCTCGCGCAGCTCCCGCTCCAGGCAGGCCTCGATGCTCTCGTCCCGCTCCCGGGTGCCGCCGGGCAGGAACCAGTGGTCCCGGTCGTCCCGGCACAGCACCACGTCGCCGTCCGCGAACCCGACCAGGTGGATGTTGGTGACCAGCGCGTCCGGCGGCAGCGCGGTGGAGAACAGCGCGTCGTAGCGGCCCCAGGCCCAGTACTGCGGCGCGTGCAACGCGGGGAACAGCGCGGCGAGTTCAGCGGCTCTGGCGGAGTTGGCGGCGCGATCCGTGTTGTCGGTGCGATCGGTGGTGTCTGTCATTCGGTGATCGTAGTGCCGGCCGGGAAACGGCGGGGGGCCGAGGGGTGGACGAGGGCGATGTCGGAGGTGGAGATGGCGCGCGGCCGGCGGCGCGCCGGGTCGGCCTGGTTGTCGACCCAACTGCCCAGTGAGATCTCGGCCGTGATGCCCGGTCCGAAACCGGCGATCAGCCCGGGGGTGCCCTCGGGCACGCCGCCGTCGGCGAACAGCCGGGCGAGGGCGTCGAACACGACGGCGCTGGCGATGTTGCCGCGTTCGGTGAGCGTGGCCCGGCTGTAACGGAATTGCGCCGGCTCCATGTTGAGGAAGTGGCACAGGTCGTCCAGGATGCGCGGACCGCCGGCGTGCACGATGTGGAAGCCCAGCCCGGAGACGTCCCAGCCGTGGGCCCCGGCCAGCGAGCGCAGGGCGGGCGCGAGCATCTCCATGGTGCCGGGCACCCGCTTGTCCAGCTGGAAGTGGAAGCCGGTGTCCTTGACCCCGAACGAGATCCAGTTCTCGGTGTCCGGGACGAGGTGCGAGCCGTTGCGTTCGATGTGCACGCCGGTGCCGCCGTGCCCGCGCATCACGGCGGCGGCGATGGCGTCCCCGAACAGGCCGTTGGAGAGCAGCGAGCCGACGCCGAGGTCGGTCGGCTGGTAGCAGAGCGAGCAGAACTCGCAGGCGACGATGAGCACGTTGGCGCCCGGGTAGGCCCGGCAGAAGTCGTGCGCGCGGTTGACGGCGGCGCCGCCGGCCGCGCAGCCGAGCTGGGCGATCGGCACCTGGCGGGTGTCGGAGCGGAAGCCCATGGTGTTGATCAGCCAGGCGGTCATCGACGGCATCATGAAGCCGGTGCAGGACACGTAGATGATCAGGTCGATGTCCCGGGCCTCCAACTCGGCGTGGCCGAGGGCGCGTTCGACCACCTCGGGGACGCGCAGCTTGGCCTCCCGCTCGTACACCTGGTTGCGGAGGGTGAACCCGGGGTGGGTGAGGGTCTCCTCGATCGGCCGGACGAGGTGTCGGGTCCGCACCCCGGTGTTCTCGATCAGCCGCAGGGCCAGGCCGAGTTGGGGGTGGCCGGCGTGCAGGGTGCGGGCCAGGTCGAGGGTCTCTTCGAGGGTGATGACGTGCTCGGGCACGGCGATGGCAGGGCGGCAGAGTGTTGCCATGGTGCGGGTCTCCCCATGGGGGGCCGACGCGGACCGGTGGGCGGCCCGGCGGCGGGCCGGTGTGTGCGTGGGCGGTGCGGCGGCGGGCCGGTGTGTGCGTGGGCGGGCGCCGTGGGGTGGCGCGGGAGGTCACCAGGCGAGCGGCAGTGTGCGCGGGAAGCGCCAGATCGAGCCCGAGTTCCAGTCGAGTTCGGACGGGTCGACGGCCAGGCGCAGTGAGGGGAAGCGCCGCAGCAGCGTGCCGATGGCGACCTGGAGTTCCATCCGGGCGAGGTGCGAGCCGAGGCAGTGGTGCTGGCCGTGGCCGAAGGTCATGTGGGTGGGCGTGCCGCGGTCGAGGTCCAGCTCGTCGGGGCGCTCGTAGACCGAAGGGTCCCGGTTGGCGGTCAGGTAGGAGACGTGCACGGCCTCGCCGGCCCGGATCAGTACGCCGCCCAGCTCGACGTCCTCGATGGCGACCCGGGCGATGCCCACGCCCTGGCGGAACGGGATGAAGCGCAGCAGCTCCTCCAGGGCGCGCGGCAGCATGTCCGGCTGGGCGCGCAGCTTGGCGAGCTGTTCGGGGTGGGTGAGCAGGGTGTAGGTGATGTTGCTCAGCTGGTAGGTGCTGGTGTCGTGGCCGGTGACCAGCAGCACCATGGCCATGACGGCCAACTCCTGGTCGTCCAGCAGTTCGTCGCCGTCGCGGGCGGTGGCGAGGGAGCTGATCAGGTCCTCGCCGGGGTCGGCGCGGCGGGCGGCGGTGAGCTCGGTGAAGTAGGCGCGCAGGCCGGCCTTGGCCTCCTCCTGGCCGGCGCGGTCGCCCGGGCCCATCCGCATCATGGCGACGGCCCAGCCGCGCAGCCGGGGGCGGTCCTGCTCGGGGATGCCCAGGAGTTCGCAGATGGTGGTGAGCGGGAGCCGGGCGGAGAGGAAGTGCGTGAGGTCGGCGGGGGAGCCGTGTTCAGCCATCTCGTCCAGGTAGTCGTCGACGATCCGCTGGGTGGCGGCGCGCATCCGCTCGACCTGGCGGTTGGTGAAGCCCTGGGCGACGAGGCGGCGCAGCCGGTTGTGGGCGGGCGGGTCCATCAGGTTGATCGCCTCGGCCTGGGCGATCGCGGCGGGCGTCATCCGGGGCAGGTCGCGGCCGATGCCGGCGGCGCGGCTGAACCGGCGGTCGGTGGTGACCACCTTGACGTCCTCGTAGCGGGTGGCCAGCCAGGCCTCGCCCTCGCCGTGCGGCAGTCGGATCTTCGCGATCGGGGCCTCGGTGAGCAGCCGCTTGAGGAGGGGGTCGAACTCCAGGCCGTCGGTGTGGTGGAAGGGGCAGTCCCACACGGGGGCGGTGGTGGTCACGGGCCTGTCCAATTGTCTTCGTCATGTGGGGTGGTGGTGCCCGAACGGTCGCTCCGATCAACGGTTGTTCCGATCCGGGCACGGACATGCAGATGTTCCCCCATGAGCTGGCAAAAATGTGAATCTCGCGAGCGGTTCGCTCTAACGAGTGAGATGGATGATTGTCATGCGAATTATCGCAATGAGGAGGGGAGTTGACGTTCAGAACTCCGAAGTGGCTTTGACCAGGCCGGTCTCGTAGGCGAGCACCACCGCCTGGGCCCGGTCGCGCAGGTTCAACTTGGCGAAGATCCGGGCGACATGCGTCTTCACCGTGGACTCGCTGAGAGTCAGTTCGCCCGCCAACTCGGTGTTCGACAGACCGCGTCCGAGCAGGGCGAGCACCTCCACCTCGCGCGGGGTGAGCGGGGCGAGGTCGCGGTGCAGCCGGGGCGGTTCGGCGCCGCGGGCGGCGGGGTGCGGGGCGCCGGCCGCGAACCGCTCGACCAGGCGGCGGGTGATCGAGGGCGCGAGCAGCGCGTCGCCGGTGTCCACCAGCCGCACGGCGGCGGCGAGATGGGCCGAGGTGACGTCCTTGAGCAGGAAGCCGCTCGCCCCCGCGGACAGCGCGGCGTACACGTACTGGTCGAGGTCGAAGGTGGTCAGCATGATGACCCGGCAGCCGGGGGCCTGGGCCAGGATCCGGCGGGCCGCCTCCAGGCCGTCCATGACGGGCATCCGGATGTCCAGCAGGGCCACGTCGGGCCGGTGCAGCACGGCGGCGGCCACGGCCTCGGCGCCGTCCGCGGCCTCGGCGACCACGTCGATGCCGCGCGCGGTGAGGATCATCCGGAAGCCGGTGCGGACCAACTCCTGGTCGTCGGCGATCACCACCCGGGGGCGGCTCAGCCCTTCGGGGGCGCTCACGGCCGGTCCAGCGGGATGCGGGCGCGCACCCGGTAGCCGCCGCCGAGCCGGCGCCGGGCGTCCAGGTCCCCTCCGTACACCGCGACCCGCTCGCGCAGGCCGATCAGCCCGCGCCCGGCGCCGTCCGCCTGCTTCGGCATGGGGGCGGACGAGCCCGAGAGCACGCTCGGGCCGCTGTTCAGCACCTCCACCCGCAGGTAGTGGTCCGCGTACCGCACCGTCACCTCCGCCGTCACCCCGTCCCCGTGCTTGAGCGCATTGGTCAGCGCCTCCTGGATGATCCGGTACGCCGTCACGTCGATGCCACCGGGCAGCGGCCTCGGCTCGCCGGAGACCCGGACCTCGACCGGCAGCCCGGCGAAGGCGAACCGGTCGATCAGCGGGCTCAGCCGGCTCAGGCTCGGCTGCGGCGCGAAGCCCGCGTCCTGTTCCGGCTCCTCGACGCCGTCCGCGGCCGGGGCGAGCAGCCCCAGCAGGTGCCGCAGCTCGGTCATCGTGTCCCGCCCGGCCGCCTCGACGGCGCCCATCGCGGCCGCCGCCTCCTCCGGCATGGTGGCCAGCACCTCGCGCGCGGCCCCGGCCTGGACCACCATCAGGCTCACGTTGTGGCTCACGATGTCGTGCAGCTCGGCCGCGATCCGCGCCCGCTCGGCGTCCACGGCGGTACGGGCGGCGCTCTCCCGCTCCCGCTCCAGCAGCCAGCCGCGCTCGCCGATGGCCTCGCGGTGCAGCCGCCGCGCCCGGGCGAGCGCCACGGCCAGCCAGCCGGCGCCCGCGCAGGCCGCACCCGCCACCGCGAGCGCGATCCAGTCCGTCTCCGTTCCCCACACGGCGCCAGCTTCCCAGGTGGGCGCTTGATCCACATCATCCGGGGGTGCCGCCCCCGTACATCCCCGGTACTACGGCGACCTGCGGTTACACCCGGGGTGGGACGCCCGGCCGGGGCCGCCGCGCCTACCGTCGTCCACCATGAGCAACGACCACGACGGGACCACCCGGCCGGACGACGCGCAGGTCGTCGTCGAGCTGTCCGGGGTGCACAAGGAGTTCGGCGACGCCAAGGCGCTGGACGGCGTCGACCTGCGGATCCGGGCGGGCGAGGCGGTCGCCGTGATGGGCCCCTCGGGGTGCGGCAAGTCCACCCTGCTGAACATGGTGGCCGGGCTGGACCGCCCCACCTCCGGCACCGTCCGGGTGCAGGGTCAGGACCTCGGGCGGCTGAACGAGAACGGGCTGGCCCTCTTCCGCCGCCGCCACATCGGCATGATCTTCCAGTTCTTCAACCTGATCGACGACCTCCCGGCCCTCGACAACGTCGCCCTGGCCGCCCAGCTGACCGGCACCAACGCCAAGCAGGCGCGCCGCCGGGCGCTGGAGCTGCTGGACGAACTCGGCGTCGCGCACCGCAAGGACGTCTACCCGGCCACCCTCAGCGGCGGCGAGCGCCAGCGGGTCGCGGTGGCCCGCGCCCTGATGAACCGCCCGGCGCTGCTGCTCGCCGACGAGCCGACCGGCGCGCTGGACAGCCGCTCGGGCGAGCAGGTGATGGACCTGCTGATCGACCTCAACCAGATCGGGCAGACCCTGCTGATCGTCACCCACGACCCCAACCTGGCCACCCGCTGCGCCAGCCGGCTGGTCGAGGTCGCGGACGGCCGGGTGGCGCGCGAGCGGACGCTGGAGACCCAGTCATGAACGGTGGAGCCGTCTGGCGGGCCTCCCGGGGGGCCGTGAAGCGCCGCCGGGTGCAGACCGTCGTGATCGGCCTGGTCGTCTTCTGCTCCACCGCGACCGTGCTGCTCGCCCTCGCGGTGATCAGCGCCGCCCGGGCCCCCTTCGACACCGCCTTCGAGGCCGAGCACGGCGCGCACGTCACCGCCGTCTTCGACCCGGCCAAGGCCTCGGCGGAGCAACTGGCCGCCACCGCCCACCGGCCGGGCGTCGAGGCCGCCGCCGGGCCCTTCGACCAAGCCGTGGTGACCATCGCCAACGACTGGATCGGCCACCCGCCGGGCCCGTTGACCCTGACCGGCAGGCCCGATCCGGAGGCCGCGCCGGTGGACCGGGTGACGGTGCTGTCGGGCCGCTGGGCCACCGCGCCCGGTGAGGTGGTCATCGCCACTCCGGGGGGCTCCTCGGAGAAGTACATCGGCTCGTCGCTCACCACCAGCTCCGGGCTGAAGCTCACCGTCGTCGGCTTCGCGACCGACATGAGCCAGTCCTCCGGCGGCTGGGTCACCCCCGAGCAGGCGGCCGCCCTGCACCCCACCGCCCGGCAGATGCTCTACCGCTTCACCGACGCCGACACCGAGCAGCGGCTCACCGCCTCGCTCGGCGCCGCCACCGAGGGCCTGCCCGAGGGCGCCGTCGCCAGCGCCCAGTCCTACCTGGTGCTCAAGCAGGCCTTCTCGGCCGGCGCCGACGCCTACCTGCCGCTGATGACGGTCTTCGGCGTGCTCGGCCTGATCGTCGCCGCGCTGATCGTCGGCAACGTGGTGAGCGGCGCGGTGGTCTCCGGCTACCGGCACATCGGCGTCCTGAAGTCGATCGGCTTCACCCCGCGCCAGGTGGTCACGGTCTACCTGACCATGGTCTCGGTGCCCGCGGTCGTCGGCACCGTCCTCGGGACGGCGGCCGGCTGGGCGGCCTCGTACCCGATCCTCAAGACCGCCTTCACCGGGATCTCCCTCGGCACCGCCGTGGTCGAGCCGGCCGACTGGCTGCCCGCCGCCACCCTGCTCGGCGTCCCGCTGCTGGTCGCCCTCGCCGCGCTCGTCCCCGCCTCGCGCGCCCACCGGCTCTCCGCCGCCCAGGCCATCTCGGCCGGCAGCGCGCCGCGCACCGGGCGAGGGCTGAAGGTCCAGCGCTGGCTCAGCGGCACCCGGCTGCCGCGGTCCGTCAGCCTCGGCCTCGGCCAACCCTTCGCCCGCCCCGCCCGCACGGCGCTGACCATGGCGGCGATCACGCTCGGCGTGGTCACCGTGACGGTGACGACCGGGGTGACCGGCACCCTGGCCAAGTCCTACGCCCCGTCCGACCGCAACACCCACATCGACGTACTGACCAGCAAGTTCGCGGATAAGAAGATCGAGCCCCGGCTGACCCCGGAGCAGACCGAGGCGATGCTGCACTCCACCGCCGGCGCCGAGCGGGTCTCCGTCCGAGGACTCATGCGGGTCGGCCTGGTCGGCCAGCCCCAGCTCGTCTTCGCCAACTTCTACGGCGGCGACGACATGGTCGACCACCAGCGGCTCCGGGTGGTCGAGGGCCGCCCGGCGACCGGACTTGGCGAGATCGAGGCCGGGCCCGCCTTCCTCGACCAGCACGGCGTCAAGCTCGGTGACCGGCTCACCCTCGTCCTGGACGGGCGGCAGACCACCGTCACCATCGTCGGCAAGGAGATCGAGGGCAACGCCAACGCGATCTCCTCCAACGCCGCCACCCGGGCCCTGCTCACCCCCGACCCGCACGTGGTCGAGTACGACGTGCGGCTCGCCGAGGGCACCGACGCCGCGGCCTACCAGAAGGCGGTCACGGACGCCGACCCGAGCCTGACGCCCTCGATCGTCGCGCCGAGCACGGAAGGAAGCGTCGTCGCGATCCAGACCTTCAGCACGACCTTCACCGTCCTGCTGTCGGTGGTCGCCGCACTCGGCGTCTTCAACACCCTGCTGCTCACCATCCGCGAACGCCGCCGCGACCTCGGCATGCTGAAGGCGATCGGGATGACGCCCCGGCAGGTCGTCGCGATGACGATCACCTCGGTGGCCTGGCAGGGCGTGGCCAGCGGGATCATCGGCATTCCGCTCGGGATCCTGGTGCACCGGCTGATCATCGAGCACGTCCGGATCATCGCCTTCACGGATTCGATGATCGACGTCTGGGGCGCCCCGCTGCTCACCGGCCTCGCCCTGGCCGGCGTCGCGATCGCCGTCCTCGGCGCGCTCGTCCCGGCCCGCTCGGCGGCCCGGCTGCCGATCGCCGAGGTGCTGCACAACGAGTGAGCTCGGAGAACGGGGGCGGACGGCCGGTCGGACACCCCGACCGGCCGTCCGGGTTGTTCGAGCCTGCGGTGCCGTGCGCCGCGTGCGCCGCATGACTGACGCATGCTCAGGCCCCGCTGTTCGAGCGCCTATCATCGCGCCATGGCCACCGCTGAGCTGATCCGCATCGTCTCCCGCTCCTCACCCATGGCACTCGCCCAGGTCGACCGGGTACGCGCCGAACTCGCCGCCCTGCATCCGGAGTTGCGCACGGAAGTGGTGCCCGTCACCACCTCGGGCGACCGCTGGACCGGTGACCTCGCCGCACTCGGCGGCAAGGGCGCCTTCACCAAGGAGGTCGACGCGGCGCTGCTCTCCGGGGAGGCCGACGTCGCCGTGCACTGCCTCAAGGACGTCCCCGCCGACCGCCCACTGCCCGCCGGCACCGTCTTCGCCGCCTACCTGCGCCGCGACGACATCCGCGACGCGCTCGTCCACCCCGGCGGCCTGACCCTGGCCGAACTCCCGCCCGGCACCCGGATCGGCACCTCCTCCGTCCGCCGCGTCGCCCAACTCGCCGCCACCCACCCGCACCTGGAGTGCGTACCGATCCGCGGCAACGCCAACAGCCGGCTCGCCAAGCTCGCGGCCGGGGAGGCCGACGCCCTGCTGCTCGCCGTCTCCGGGCTGGAGCGGATCGGTGAGCAGGACCGGATCACCGAGATCCTCGGCATCGGCGCGATGTGCCCGCCGATCGGCGCCGGCATCCTCGTCCTCCAGTGCCGCGAGGACGACACCGCGACCATCGAGGCCGTCACCGGCCTCGGCCATCACGACACCTGGCGCGAGGCGGCGGCCGAGCGGATGTTCCTGCACGTGCTGCAGGGCCACTGCAACAGCCCGATCGCCGGCTACGCCGAGGCCGAGGCGGACGGCCGCCTCTCCCTGCGCGGCCGGGTCTTCACCCCCGACGGCAAGCGGGTGCTGGACGCCCACGAGTGGGCGGGCGCGCTCAGCCCCGAGGACCTCGGCACCTCGGTGGCCCTGGCGCTCAAGCGGCAGGGGGCGCAGGAGCTGATCTCCTCGATCCCGCACTGAGGCCGGCTGAGGGAAGGGCCTGGGTGATCTCCTCGCCCGCGCGCGTTGTTTCGCCGCGCCCGCTGCGGGCCCGATCCGGCGGGGCGCGGCGAGGGCCCCGCTGTCGATGGGCCCCGCCGGGCGGCCCGCCGCCACCCCGGGGCGGGCCTCCTCCGGCGCCGCCTCCGAGGCGAGCGTCCTGCCGCCGGGCGCCGGCAGTTGGGGCCTCCTGCCCTGGAGTCCGACCAGAGCGCGCCCCCACCCCGCGCGCTCGGCACCCACATCTCGGGCGTCGCCACCTCGGGCCCGGGGACTGCGCGGCATCCCCTTCGGCGGCGGCGACCGCGTGAGCGGGTCGAGCCGGCGGCGTTACCCGGTCGCGCGATGACGGCCGGTCAGCCCCGTCCAGAACCGGGCGGGTGTTCGGGGCGTCCGTTGAGGCGTGATCAGTGCGCTGCTCGGCGGGATGCCGATGTTCTGGCCCGGGCTGCTGCTCTCGCTGGTGCCGGCGGCCCTGCTGAACCGGCCGGTGGGGCGGCTGCTGCGGGCCCACTGGGTGGTGGGCTTCGTGCTGCTGCTCGGGCTCGGCGGGGTGGTGGTGGCGACGCTGCTGCCGGAGGCGTTCGAGCTGTCGGAGGGCGCCGTGCGGCACTGCACGGTGGCGGGTGGGCGGCCGCGCTCGCCGTACGAGCTGCTGCACGTGCGGCACATCGAGCTCAAGCTGGCGACCTACGCCCCGGTGGGCTTCGCCGCCGCGCTGGCCGGGACGCGCCGACGGCGGACGGTGGCGCTGGTGTCCGCGGCCGCGTTGCCGTTCGCGGTGTCGGCGGTGCAGTACGCGC
>NZ_JAFLNG010000819.1 GCF_017427025.1 Streptomyces sp. FH025 | reverse complement strand
GGACCGGGCGTTCGCGCCGGTCCGACCGGGGCGCGGTCGCCCTCTTCGTGGCGATCTGCGCGGCCTACGTCGTACTCGTCATCGCCCTGGTGATCGACGCGGGCGGCCGGCTGCGGGTCGCCGAGCGCACCGACGCCTACGCCCTGGAGGCCGCGCGGGTCGGCGGCCAGCAGCTCGACCAGGCGGCGGTGCTGCAGGGGAAGGGCTTCAAGGTCCAGCAGGAGTACGTCCGGCAGGCCGCCGACGCCTACCTCGGGCTGTACGGGCTGCGGGCCGGCGAGGTCGAGTTCTCCGGCGACGGCAAGGTCGTCACCGTCACCGTGCAGGCCGACTACCGGCCGGTCCTGCTGGGTGCCCTCGGGGAGCGGAAGGTAACGGGCAAGGGCAGTGCGACCCTCGTCCACGGAGTCGAGAAAGCGGAGACCGACTGATGGCCGCGCCACGTGCCAAGGACCAGGCCCGATCCGCCCAGGCCCGTACCGGCCGGGCTGGAACCGCCCCGGCGGGAACCGCTCGGGCTGGAACCGCCCGGGCGGGAAACGGGAACGACCGGGACCGACAGGCGAGGGACCGACTCGCGAGGGGCCGGGCCCGAACCGGGCATCGGGCCGGGCGCCGCCGCGGCGGCGCCCTGATCACCGCGCTCGCCGCGTTGGTCACCCTGCTCGCGCTACTGCTCGGCGTGCCCGCGCTGCTGCTGTACGGCACCCACGCGGTCGCCTCGATGGGCGAGGTCGCGTCGGGCGGGGTGGGGGAGGCGCTCACCAGTCCGGACGACGGGCGGCTGTTCCTCTGGCTGCTGGTGGTGGTCGGCTGGCTGGCCTGGGCCTGCTTCGCGCTCTCCGTACTGCTGGAGATCCCCGCCCAGCTGCGCGGCCGGATCGCCCGCCGGATCCCCGCCTTCGGCTGGAGCCAGCGGATGGCGGCCGGACTCGTCGGCTCGGTGCTCGGACTGCTGCCGGTGGCCGGTTCGGCCTTCGCCGCGGTGCCCGAGCTGACCCACACTCCGGCCGTCCAGGCCCAGTTGACCCCGGGCGTGCAGCGGGCCGCACTGCCTGCGGCGCAGGCGGCGCCCGCACTGGCCCCGGCGGCCGACCAGCACCCGACGTACACCGTGCGGGACAGCCGGCCGGCGGACAGCCTGTGGACCATCGCGGAGCGCCAACTGGGCTCCGGCGAGCGGTGGGTGGAGATCGCCAAGCTCAACGACGGCCGGGCGATGGACGATTCGGGCGTTCGTTTCGACGCGGACCGGCCGATTCAGCCCGGGTGGGAACTGCTGATGCCGGCGGACGCCAAGCCGGACGAGGCCAGGGGAGCCGGGCAGGCTTCCGCGCAGACGCCCGCGCAGGCCCCGGCTCAGACGCCCGCGCCGGCGGCCGGGTCCGGCGCGGGCGCGGGGGCCGGTACGGCCGAGGTGCCGCAGGCCGGGACGGAGCCGGGTGCGGGTGGGCCGAAGACGGTGACCGTCCAGTCCGGGGACAGCCTGTCGGCCATCGCCCAGCGGGAGTTGGGGGACGGCGAGGCCTGGCCGAAGCTGTTCGAGGCGAACAAGGGGGTGCAGGCGCCGGGTGGGGAGCGGCTCACCGACCCGGACGTGCTGGAACCGGGGATGGTGCTCACCGTGCCGGGGGCGACCGCCCCCGCGCAGGCGCCGGCTCCGGCGCCCGATCAGGCCCCGGCGGCGCAGACGCCCGCGCCCACGCCCGCTCCCGCGCAGACGCCCGCGCCCGCTCCCACACAGGCCGCTCCGGCGCAGGGCGCCCCGGCGCCCACGCAGGCGCCCGCCCACACTCCCGCGCCCGCGCCCGCCGCGCACGCCGCCCCGGCGTCCAGCGGCGACTACAACGTCGCCCTCACCGCCTCCACCGTCGGCGTCCTGCTCGCCGCCATCATGGTCGGCACCGTCGCTCACAAGCGCGGTGCCCAGCTGCGCGGCCGCCGCCCCCGGCACCGCATCGCGATGCCCGACGCCGAGGCCGCCGCCTTCGAGAACGAGCTGATGGCGCGCCAGGACCAGGCCGGTCTCGAACTGCTGGACCGCGCCCTGCGCACCCTGGCCCGCAACACGGTGCGCGGCGGCAAGCGCCTGCCCGCCATCGTCGCCGCCCGGATCACCCTCGACCACGTCATCGAGCTGCACCTGTCCGGTCCGGCCACCCCGATCGCGCCGTTCCGCGCCGCGCACGCCGCCAACGTCTGGTGGTGCGGCGCCGACTCCGGCGACCTGCTCAGCGCCGCCCAGGCCCGTAAGACCGCCGCGCCCTACCCCGCGCTGGTCACCCTCGGTACCTCGCCCGACGGCTCGGTGGTGCTCGCCGACCTCGAGGCCGTCCGACTGCTGCACCTCTCCGGCCACCCCGACGACGCCCGCGACGTGCTGCGCACCCTCGCCATCGAACTCGCCCACAGTCCGCTCGCCGACCGCCTCCACCTGCACCTGGTGGACCTCGCCGAGGAGGTGGCGATCACCGGCCCGGCCGCCGAACGCGTCCACCGCCACCCCACCCTGGAGGCCGCGCTGGCCGCCCTCGGCCCGCGCACCGCCAAGGCCCGCGCCACCCTGATCGCCGCCGAGGCCGTCAGCCCGCGCGAGGCCCGCAGCCGGGGGCAGGCGGACGAGTCCTGGGTCCCCGAGATCGTGCTCTGCGCCCAGCAGCCCGGCGGTGACACCCCCGCCGAACTCGGCCGCCTGCTCGACGCCCGCCCGCGCACCTGCGTCGCCGTCATCACCCGCGCCCCCGAGCGCGGCACCGGGCCGGTCGCCCGCTGGACCCTGCCGACCACCGGCCAGGCCGCCATCCCCGGTCTGCACCTGACCGTCGAACTCCAGCGGCTCGACGGGCAGCAGTACGACCAGGTCGCCGAGCTGCTCCGGGTCGCCGACGACACCACCCAGCACCCGGCGCCCGCCTGGACCTTGGACGGTCCGGGCTTCGAACCGGACTTCGACGAGGACACCGACACCACCGAACTGCCGGTCGCGGTGCCCGTGTTGGCCACGGTCGGCGCGCCGGGCACGGAGGCCGAGGACGGTACGGACGCGGCCGCCGGGCCCCGGCTGCT
>NZ_JAFLNG010000818.1 GCF_017427025.1 Streptomyces sp. FH025 | reverse complement strand
GGCGACCTGCCGTGGGCCGACGGCGCCCGCTACCTCGGGTCGGACGGCGGCGTGCTGGTACCGACCACCGCCCGCCCGTGGCCCGCGGCCCCGCTGTGGCGGGCGGCCCTCGGGGCGACGACGGCGCAGCTCTGCGCGCTGGTGCCCGGCCACGCGCTGGTCACCGACCCGCCGGCGCCCGGCTGCGACCCGGCGGCCCTGGACCGGTTCCTGACGGCTGACGGTGCGGCGGCGTCGAAGGCGACGGCGGCGGCGACAGAGGCGGTGGCGACAGCGGAGACGGGGGAGACGGCGGGCGGGCGACCGGGCTCCGGGCGGAACGCGACATGACGAGTGGAGGAACGGACGTGGCCGGAGACGGCACGGCGGTGGACCCGGCCCACCTGGCGGACCGGCAGAGCGGCGTCATCGTCCGGGTGCTCGGGCGTGGAGCGTGTCCGGCGACTCGCCTTCGACCGAGCTGAGCCGAATCGCGGCGAGCGTCGTCGCATCGCAACCCCTGGCGGCCCACCGGCCCGGTGCCGCCTTCGTCGGGACGTCTACGTCGGGTCGGCCTTGACGCCCGGCACAGGGGCGTGGATCAGCGCCTCGGGAGGGCAGCATGGTGGAAGCGGAGGAACAGGTGCGGGTCGGCCGCGACGGAGGCCCGGCATGACCACCGCGCTCGCGCCGTGGGCCGGGACGCTGTCCGCCCTCACGCCCGAACTCGCCACCGCGCTCGGCCCGTTGCTGCGCCGCCTGGACGTGCTGATCGGCGAGCGCGAGCCCGTCGTCGAGACGGAAGGGGAGCCGGACGGGTACGGAGGGCTCGCGCGGTTCGGTCGGCCGGACCACCTGCTGCCCTCGGAGTGGCTGCTCGCCGAGGAGTTCCCCGAGGAGTTCCTCCGCCGCTGGGTGGACGGTGAACTGCTGCACCTGGAGCCCGAGTTGCGCACCCCGGCCGATCGCGGCCAGGTCGTCGCCCTGGTGGACGCCGGCCCCGCGCAGGCCGGTGCGGCCCGGCTGGTCCAACTGGCCGCGCTGCTGGTGCTGCACCGGCGGGCGGCCGCCCGGGGCAGCGAGCTGCTGGTCGGCGTGCTCGGCGAACCGCCCGGGCGGCTGATCGGCGGCGACCTCACCGAACTGCTGCCGCGCTGGCTCAAGGCCCGGAGCCACGACGACCCGACGCCCGAGGACGTGCGCTACGCCGAGGGGGCGCTGGACGCCGCAGCGCGTCCCTGGCTGCTCACCTCGCCCCGACTGGCCGCCCAACTGCCCGGCCGGAGAAGGACGGTGACGACGGAGGAGGCCGGCTGGGGCGCCGACGGCGTGACCAAGGTCCGGACCAGGGTGGACGGCGGAGCGGCCGTCGAGCTCCCGCTGCCCCCGGCGAAGATCGCCGTACGGGCGCTGCGCGGGTCCGAGTTCAGGCGCCCGGGGCGGCTGGACGCGCCGCTGCCGAGCATCAGGGGCGCCCTGCCCGCCTTCACCGGGGACGCCGACACCCTGCTGGCCCGGGGCCGGCAGGCCTCCGTACTGATCGCCGTCGCGGTGGGCAACGGAGCGACCGCCGGCGGGGCCGCCCGGCCGCGCCGCCACGAGCTGCCCGGCCCGGTGGTCGCGGCCGCGCGCGTGGGCCGGCGTCTCCTGGCGCTGTACGCGAAGGACGACCGGCTGAGGCTGTACGTGAGCGGCCGCCCTCTGGGCGAACCCGGCCGCTACGACGTGGCGGCGGCGGAGGTCGACCTGCCCCGGGTCGGCTCCACCGGCTTCGCCGAGCTGATGGCCCAGCCGGTCCTGCCGCTGCTGCGCGAGGGCGACGACCTGCTGCTGCCGCTGGCCGGCCAGTGGCGGCGGATCGCCCCCGGCGGCCGGGTGGGCACCGACGGCCCGGTGGTCTCCACCGAGGGCGGGCGGCCGTTCCGGTACGCGCGGGAGCCCAGACTGGCGTCCGTCGCGCTGCCGCCCGAGGCGGCCGGTGCCGAGCACCTGGTGCACGGCCTGGGCGCCGTCGGCTGGTCCGCCGACGGGCGGGAGTGGTGGCTGGAGTCGGATTCGGGCCTGAGCCGCCGGATCGCCCTGGCCGAGGGGGAGGCCGAGGTGATCGGGCTGGTCCACGGCGGTGGGGAGCTCATGCTGATCACCCGGACCAGCGCGGCCGGACTGGTGCGCACCGTCCGCGCCTACGGTGTCCGGACGCTCACCGGCCTGTCCGGCGGCCCGACCGCCCCCGCCGTCCACCCGCGACTGCCGCTGATCGCCGCCGAGCCGCGCCCCGGCCGTCTGGTCGTCGCGGACGCGGTCAGCGGGCGCTCGCACCTCGTGATCAGGAGCACCGACTGATGAGTCCCACCCTCGACGCGGCCGGGTTCGTCCTCGACGTGCCGCTGATCGGCGCCGCCGAGGCCACCGAACGCGTCCTCCGGCACTGGCAGGACGGCGCCCTGCTGGCCGAACTCCCGGACGGCCGCTGGCTGTTGTCCCTGCCGGAGCCGGTCCCGACCCGCGTCGACCGGGCGCCCGGCGAGCCGCTGCGCGCAGTCGGCGGGGCGCTGGTGGCGGAAGGGGCCGATCGCGGCGCGGTCGGAGAACTCGCCGTCGTCTCCGGCAGTCTGACGAGGCGTCACGTCATCGCGGAACTGCGCACGCTGGACCCGTCGGAGAAGCTGGACCTGAGCGGCCTCACCCTCCACCGGCTGGGCCCGGTCGGAACCCCCGTCGTGGCGGAGCCGGTGGAGACCGAACCGCCGGCCCCACCCGCCGTCGACCTGCGGGCCGCCGCCGGGATCGCCGAGCCCAGCGAGCTCGCCGGGCGACTGCTGCACGAGCACGGCCGCACGGTGCCCCCGGCGGCGCGGGCCGCCCTGATGATCGTCGTCCTCGCGCTGCTCCTGCTCGTCCTCGGGGGCGCCACCCACACCCCGGTGCTCCTGCCGGCGGCCCTCGGTGCGGGCGTCGGCCTCGCCCTCGTCCCGTACGCCCGGGCTGGGATCGCCGGGAAGGGCCGGAGGGCCGCCCATGCGCCGAGCGCCGAAGCCCCGGCGCCGGAGCGGCGCGGACGGTGGTCGCTGTTCCCGCCCGCCCTGCT
>NZ_JAFLNG010000817.1 GCF_017427025.1 Streptomyces sp. FH025 | reverse complement strand
ATCTACGAGGAGTCCTCCGCGCAGGACGGGCGGCGGGTGCTCGTCGACCGGGTCTGGCCGCGCGGGGTGCGCAAGGAGGACGCCCACCTGGACGAGTGGCTGCGGGACGTGGCGCCGTCCACCGAACTGCGGCAGTGGTACGGGCACGAGCCGAGCCGCTTCGCCGAGTTCCGCCGCCGCTACCGTGCCGAACTGCGGGACGCCGGGCACCGCGAGGCGGCCGGGCACCTGCGCGACCTCGCCGCGCACGGTGGGGTGACGCTGCTGACCGCCACCAAGGACGTCGACCACAGCCAGGCCGCCGTCCTCGCCGAGTGGCTGGCAGCGGCGAAGTAACGGAACCGGCCCCCGTCACGGCTCGGGGCCGCGCAGTTCGCCCAGCACCGCCCAGGCCACCGACACCACCGGCACCGCCACCACCGCGCCCAGCACCCCGGCCAGGACGGCGCCGCCGATCACCGACAGGGCCACCGCCACCGGGTGGATCCGGACCGACCAGCCGAGCACCAGCGGGTGCAGCAGATGGCCCTCCAGCTGGCCGATGACCACGATCAGAGCGAGCACCAGCAGGGCGATCAGCGGGCCCCGGGCAGCCAGGGCGACCAGCGAGGCGATGGCCAGCGCGATCGGCGAGCCGACCAGCGGGATGAGCGCCGCGACGAACTCCAGCACCATCAGCGGCAGCACCAGCGGCACCCGCAGGACGGCCAGCGCGATGCCGACCAGGGCGGCGTTGGTCGCCGCCACGATCAGGATGCCACGCGTGTAGCCGGCGAAGGTGCGCCAGGCGGCGAGCCCCGCGCGGTCCCACACCGGGCGTACCCGGGCCGGGAGTTGGCGCTGCGCCCAGCACCACATCCGGTCACCGGAGTGCAGGAAGAACACCGAGCAGAACATCGCGAGGGCGAGGCCGGTGAGGAGTTCGACGACGGTACTGGCGCCGCTGAGCGCGGTGTTGAGCAGCGTGGAGCGGTGGGCGGAGACGAACTCGCCGATCTTGGACCGCAGGCCGGTGACGGTGCCCGGTCTCAGGTGGAAGGGCGCCCCGGTCAACCAGTGCTCGATCCGGGTGACGCCGCCGCGCAGTTCGGCGCCCAGCCGGTTCCACTCGTCGGCGACGGTCGTCCCGACCAGGGTGAGCACCCCGCCGACCAGCACCACCGCGCAGAGGAAGGCGAACAGGACGGCGAGCGGGCGGGGCACCGACTGGGCCAGCAGGTCGACGAACGGCCGCAGCACCGAGGTGATGACCAGCGCCAGGAACACGGCGACGAGCGGCAGTTGGAGGTGGGTGAGCACCGAGACGGAGAGGTACGCGGCCACCCCGAGGACGAGCAGCCGCCAGGCGTACCCGGCCGCGGTCCGCAGCCCGAGCGGTACCCGTTCCTCCGAGGCGCCGGGGCGGGCCCGGAGGCGGGCCCGGCGTGCGGCCGCTCGGGGGTGCCGGTCCGGTCCGGCGCGATTCACTCCCACGGGCCGCCTCCCTGGCTGTGGCCGGCTGTCGTCCTACGGCTGTCGTCGTGCATCTGTCGTCGTGCATCTGTCGTCGTGCCGCTGTCGTCATGCTGCTCTCGTCATGCGGCCCGGAGGTCCGTCAGCGCGTCCTTGGACAGGCTGACCCGGACCAGCGCGGCGGCCAGCCGGGCGTGCTCCTCCGGCGGGACCAGGCCGCCGAGGCCCCGGGGCGTGTGCGGCAGCCCGAGGTCACGGGCGGCCCGGCAGGCCCGGTCGTCGAAGTACGGGCGCAGCCAGGGCCACACCGCCTGGACCTCCCGGCAGAAGATGCCCGCGCCGACCGGGCCGATCCGCGGGACCTCCCGCAGGAGGTCCCGCAGGACGCCCGGGTCGCCGTCGGCCTCGTCCCGCATCCGGCGGAGGTCGCCGTGCCAGCGGTCGAGGACCAGCCGCGCCCCGGTGCCGAGGGCGGTCGCGGTGCTCTCGTCGTACCGGACGTAGTGGGCTCTGCCCAGTGCGTCCACCCGGTCCTGCCAGGTGGAGTCGGCCATCTCCCGTGGTGTCCGGAATCCGGCGGCGGACAGCTCCCGGGCCGCCGCGGTGGCGATGCCGGCGCTGATCCTGACCGAGCAGAGGACGGTGAGGACCAGCAGCCGGTACAGCGGCGAGGGCTGGTCGCGCAGCGTGATCCCGGCCTCCTCGGCGTACGTCCGGCCGTGTTCGGACAGCAGCCTGGCGGTGATCGCGTCGACGGTCATCGCCAGGCGCCTCCCATCGTGTACGCCCCTTCCCTCGGCTAACGGTCGGCCGCCGCCAGCGTCTCGCGGACGGTGACCAGGCAGGGGTCGCAGTAGCGGTCCGGCAGTGTCGGGCCGCTGCCGTCGGCCGCGGGTGTGATGCGTTGGGAAGGTTCGAGGAACCGCCCGCAGAGTGAGGACGTCGAACCGTCCTTCGCCATGACGTGCCACACCACTGCGGGCGGGGATATTGCCGGGTCGTGCTCGGCCCACATCTCGTACACGGGACTACCTCCGGATCGCCGGGGTTCGGTCACTCCCATGCAAGCCCGGGGGCCCGGGAACGGCCACCTGGCCGAGCCCGGTGGGATGGTTGTGCCGACAGCGGCCGTCGGTTCCCCCTTTCGGGGGACGCCTGCGCGGGCTGGTGGCAGGGCTGCTGGGGCCACCACCTGCGGGTCGGCGGCTGAGCGGCGGCGCGGGGGTTCCCGGGTTCTAGCATGGTCGGTATGTACGACGACGGTCTGGTGGCGTGCACCGAGCGGGAACTGGTCATCCGCCATTACTACTTCCCGATCGCGACTGCCAAGCGCATCCCGTACGGGCAGATCCGCGGGCTGCGACGGGTGCCGCTGACGCCGGTCAGGGGGCGGTGGCGGATCTGGGGCTCCGGGGACTTCACGCACTACTACAACCTCGACCCGGGGCGCCCGCACAAGGACGTCGCCTTCGTGGTCGACCTCGCCGGGCGGATCAAGCCGGTGATCACCCCGGACGACCCGGAGAGCCTGATCGCGGCGCTGGCCACGCACGGGATCACCGTCACCGGGGCGGCGGACCAGGCCTGATCAGCCCTGATCAGGCCCGATCAGGGC
>NZ_JAFLNG010000816.1 GCF_017427025.1 Streptomyces sp. FH025 | reverse complement strand
CGCGCGGTCGACGCACGACGAAGCCGAGCATCAGGTTCCTCCCCCGGTCACGTCCCCGGCCGTATCCCGGCCTCGCCCATCGCCCCGATCCGGGCACATGGCGGCCGCAGTTGGACACCTGGCAGGCACATCGGCGCAGCGATCACCGGCGTTCGATCGCCGGATAGCGGACGATGTTGTCAGATTCGAACCATGAACGGAAGGAATTCGCACGAATCAAGTAAGTGATGAGCACATTCCCTGCGTTGACAACGTCTCCACCGGGGATCAGCCGCTGAAATGCCATGCACGCTTCACAACTCCGCCTTCACCGCACGTCTTTGACCAGGGAACCTTTCTTCATTGAATTTTCCGTTCGACACGGTGAACCCGCGAAGCCGACCCATCCGTTGACCCGGACGGAACCGGGTAGCCACCGCCCACAGGGGGCTGGGCCAGGCCGCTGAGGCCGTCACCCGCCCGTGTGGCGGGGCAGGTGAGGAGCTTGTTCGAGGAAGGTGTCGAGCACGCCGTCGGCGATTTTGACGGGCCCTTGGGGGCGGGTCGCGCCCGGCAGGGTGTGCAGGCGGGCGGCTTGTCCGGCGCGGTCGCGGGAGCGGGAGAAGAGCTGCTCGGCGCGGGCCGTGTCACCGTCGAGGCGGGCCAGCAGGGCGTCACTGGTGTCGGCCAGGGCCTGTCCCCACAGGGCGAGGGCGTCCAGCCAGGGTTTCGCCTCGGCCGCCAGGCCCGCGTCGGGCACATGGTCGCGGATCTGCTGCGGGGCGGCGGCCATGGAACGGGCGTAGCGGCCCAGTTCCTGTGCGGCGTGCTGTTGGCGGCCGGCCTTCCAGTCGGCCTGGAAGCGGTCGATGCGGGCCTGCAGTTCGGGGGCTTGGGGCTGCCAGGGGGTACCGTCCCAACTGGGGGCGAGGTGCTGGGTGTCGAAGAAGAGGGCCAGGGCGTCGGTGGTGGAGGGATCGCCTGCGGCGAGGTACCGGGCAGCGGCCCGGAGGCCGGCCTCGGGGGTGTAGGCGCGGGTGTTCCAGGCGTAGTCGGCGCCGGTGAACAGGACCGGCTTGCTGGCCGAGGCCTGGTTCATGGGGTTGAGGACGATGCCGGTGAGGTGTTCGTCCAGGGTGGGGGCGCGGCGTGCGTAGGGGGCGAGCAGCAGGCGTCCGGCCGCGTGGTCGTAGTCGTTGGTGGGGTAGTTGTCCCACAGGGTCACCTCACGGCCCCACACGTCCGTGGCGTCGTCGGCCTGCTGGACGGTGACGCTGGTGGGCACGACGTCCGCGCCGGTCCACATCATCGCGATCCGGCCGTCCAGTGTGCGGCGCAGTGTCTTCTTGTACGGAGTGTCCTTCAGGTCGCTGTACTGGGTGGGGACCATCTGCAGCGGTCGCACGTCGGGATGCTGGTCCACGAAGTCGTGCTGGAGGCGGTTGAGGAGTTCGCTCTGGGCTGCCGCCATGGCCTGTTCGTTCAGCGGTCCCCAGCGGGCCAGGTCCGCGGCGCAGCTCCACACCGGCAGCGGGTGGATGTCGTCGAAGGCCATCACGAAGTCGCGTATCCCCAGCTGGTACAGGGACCGCAGTTTGCCGGTGACGGCGGCGCGGTCGGCGGCCGAGCTGTAGCACATCGACTTGCCGGGAGAGAGCGCGTAGGTGAAGTCCACGTGGTTCTCGCGGGCGGCCCGGGCGAGTTCGGCCAGCTGCGCGGCCTGGGCGGCGGGGTAGTCCTCGCGCCACCGGTCGCGCTCATAGGGGTCGTCCTTGGGCGCGTACAGATACGTGTTGAGCTTCATCCGGCCGTAGAAGGCCAGTTGGTCCAGCCGCTGGGCCTGCGTCCAGGGAGTGCCGTAGAAGCCCTCGACCACGCCGCGCCGGGGGATGGAGGGGTAGTCCACCACCGTCGCTCCGCTGAGGGTCCTGCCGCGGATCAGCTGGGTGAAGGTCTGCGCCGCGTAGTAGACGCCGGCCGTGTCCTGCCCGGCCAGCACCATGCCGCTGCGGCCGTCCACCGTGCCGGAGGTGATCTGGTAGCCCTCGGCTGGAAGGCCGCCAGGACCGAAGGCTCCGCTGCGAGCCAGCAGTTCCCTGACGCGCGGAGCGTCGCGCCGGCCCAGAACCAGCGTCAACTCGGCTTGCCGGGAAGGTTGTTCCTCGACACGGGCGGTGCGCACCTCGGCCCCTGCCGCACGCAGCGCCTGGGTGACCACCTCCACCGCCTGGTCGTCGGCCCCGTCGTCATGGAGCACATCGACCCGGCGGGGAACGGGCAGGTCCGCACCGGTGCGGCGGATCTCGTGCGGCGTGGGCGACACCTCGGGCAGGTCGGGCCCGTCGACCGGGCCGGCAGTGATCGACGGGGCCGATGTCGCGGGCCTGGCGGACGGCGGGCCCTGGTCCCGGGGTGCGCATGCGGCGGCGGCACCCAAGGCCATCGCCACCGCCGTCGCGGTGGCGGCCCGCTTGACCCGCCTCACCGGCCGCTCCCGTGCGCGCGGTCGGTGCCTGCCTTCAGCAGGGACCAGGCGGCGACCAGCAGCACCAGGAACCAGCTGCTGGGAACGAGCAGGAAGAGCGAGGTGATCACGGAGGAGACGGGGTCACCGATCGGAAGAACCAGCCAGTACGCGGCAGCGCTGGTGACCACCAGGCCGAGGGTGCACAGCGGCCATATGAGCATCCCTGCGATCTTCGACCCCCTCGTCCACCCCGGGGCGAGCAGCCACACGACCGCCCCGATCAGCCAGCCCACGACGGGCAGGAGGTAACCGCCGAAGACCACCAGCAGGACGGCGACCACCTGGCGCCGGCTCCACCGCGGGAACGGCTGCTGCCCGCTCCCCCCGGATGACGCCTGGTCGGCGGCGGACGGCGGGAGGGACACGAGGGGATGTGTCACGGGCACTCCTTCTGCATCGGGCTGCGGCGGCCTCCCCCGGGCTGACCCTGGGAAGGAGGCATCTGTTCAGTTTGTGACGGAATAGGACGGTCGGCCGGTTCCCTCCGGATACGGCGGCCTTCCACGGCCGAGCGCCGCGAGCGCGTGGCCGCCGCCCTTGGTCGCTCCGACGTGGGTGGCGGT
>NZ_JAFLNG010000815.1 GCF_017427025.1 Streptomyces sp. FH025 | reverse complement strand
AGACCGGCCGCACCAAGCGCTTCGCCCTCGGCAGCACCGTCGCGCTGACCGTCGCCGGAATGAACGCCCCGGCAGTCCTGGGCTTCGCCAGCGAGCAGTACCACCAGTACGTGATCAACCGCCCCGGGTACAAGGCGCAGTACGGCCACTGGCAGACCCTGACGCTGCCCGCCGAGTTCCGGGTCAACGCCGTCCACGCCACCCTGCTGCGCACCGGCAAGGTGCTCATCGTGGCCGGCTCCGGCAACGACGAGAAGCAGTTCAACGCGGGCACCTTCAAGAGCCTCCTCTGGGACCCGGCCAAGAACACCTACAAGCTGGTCCCCACCCCCGCCGACATGTTCTGCGGCGGTCACACCTCGCTGTCGGACGGCCGGGTGCTGGTGGCCGGCGGCACCCAGCGGTACGAGAAGCTGGACGGTGCGGTGAAGAAGGCGGCCGGCACGATGCGGGTGCGCAACGAGAGCCCGGAGCGCGACCGCACCTTCCCCAAGGGCACCGTGTTCGTCGGCCCGAACGGCCGCGAGTACGCCACCACCGCCCCGGTGACCGTCCCCGCCGCGACCAAGACCGGCTCCGGCAAGCAGACCGTGGTCACCGCCGGCGAGCAGCACGTGTTCGTCGAGGCGGTCGGCGACGGCCCGGAGTACGTGACCAACTCGCCCGCCCAGTACCGGATCAAGGGCCTGACCGGCACCGAATCGCACAACCTCTACGGGCAGAGCGAGAAGCTGACCCTGGACAAGCAGGACTACCAGGGCATCCGCGCCGCCTTCGAGTTCAACCCGGACACCGAGCTCTACGAGCAGGTCACCGACATGGCGCACGCCCGCTGGTACCCGACCCTGACCGGGCTGGGCGACGGCCGGGTGGTCACCGTCTCCGGGCTGGACGACACCGGGCAGATCCTCAACGGCAACGACAACGAGGTCTACGACCCGAAGACCAAGAGCTGGGCCAAGGCCCCCGACCGGTACTTCCCGACCTACCCGTCGATCTTCCTGACGGCCTCCGGCAAGCTCTTCTACTCCGGTTCCAACGGCGGTTACGGCCCGTCCGACAAGGGCCGCGAGCCCGGCGTGTGGGACCTGTCGAACAACACCTTCCAGCCGGTCCCCGGCCTGCGCGACCCGGGCCTCACCGAGACCTCCTCCTCGGTGCTGCTGCCGCCCGCCCAGACGCAGAAGGTCATGGTGCTCGGCGGTGGCGGGGTGGGCGAGTCCCCGCTGTCCACGGCCCGCACCGACATCGTCGACCTGTCCGCCGCCAAGCCCGCCTTCACCCCGGGCCCGGACCTGCCGGCCGGCGGCACCCGCTACCTCAACAGCGTGATCCTCCCGGACGACACCGTCTTCACCACCGGCGGCTCCAGCGGCTACCGCGGCCGGGGCGACAGCGACCTGCTCAAGGCGCAGGTGTACCACCCGGACTCCAACAGCTTCAGCACCGCCGCCGAACCCGCCGTCGGCCGCGACTACCACTCCGAGGCGCTGCTGCTGCCGGACGGCCGGGTCGCCGTGCTCGGCTCCAACCCGCTCTTCGCGGACAAGGCCGAGACCCAGCCGGGCGGTTTCGAGCAGCGCATCGAGATCTACACGCCGCCGTACCTGTACCACGGTGACCGCCCGCAGGTGACCGCCGCGCCGGAGACGGCGAAGCTCGGCGGCAGCCTCAAGGTCGGCACCTCCCGGCCGGACACGGTGACCACCGCCAAGCTGATCCGGCCGAGTTCGGTGACCCACGTGACCGATGTCGAGCAGCGCTCGGTGGCCCTGGACATCACCGGTCGGACGGCGGACGGGATCTCGCTCGCCCTCCCGGGCAACCCCAACCTGCTGCCGCCCGGCTGGTACATGCTGTTCCTGACGGACGGCACGGGCACCCCGTCGGTCGCCCGCTGGATCCAGGTGACCGGCTGAGCGCCCGGGTGACCGGCTCAACGCCCGCGCCTCAACGGGAGGGACACCCGGGGACCGGCTGAACGCCCGGGTGTCCGGCTGAGGCCCCAGCCGGCTACCCGACGAGGCGTCACCAGAACGCCCCGGGCCGCCTCAGCGCGTCGCCTGTGCCAGCCCCAGCGCGTACGGCAGCCAGAACTCGCCCGCCCGGGGCTCGCCGCGGCCGCACTCGCCGTCCGACTCCCCCGGGTTCTTGATCCACAGGTAGGCGTCGACCCCGGGCTTGCCGGTCTCGGTGGTCGGCGGCTCGCCGAGTGCCCGGCCGGGCGGGTTGCACCAGGAGTCGGCGCCCAGCGAGCCGTTGCCGCTGCGGCTGGTGTCGATGACGAAGTGCTTCCCGCCCAGGGCGGCGGAGAGCCGGTTCCCGTACGCCACGTTCCGGTCGACGGGGTAGAAGTTGGCGACGTTCACCGCGAAGCCGTCCGCCGCGGCGATGCCCGACTTGCGCAGGGCGGCGGCCAGTTCGTCCGGGTCCTGGAGCCAGCCGGGGTTGCCGGCGTCCAGGTAGACCCGGACGTTCGGCTGCTTCTTCAACTCCTGGACGGCGAAGGCCAGGAGGCCGTACCGCTCGGCGGCCTGGTCGCCCTTGATCCCGCAGTAGTCCAGGGTGTGCGCGACGGCGTCCGGCTCCAGCACCACCCAGGCCCTGCGGTCGCCGAGGGCCTGCGCGACGCCGGTGATCCAAGTGCGGTAGGCGGCGGCGTCGGGGGCGCCGCCGGCCGAGTACTGGCCGCAGTCGCGGTGCGGGATGTCGTACGCGACGAAGACGGCCGTCCGGCCGGCCTCGGTGGCGCGGCGGCTCACCTGTTCGGCGATCTCCTTGGCACCCTGCTCGCCGAGCCACTGCGAGGAGGGCTGGGCGGCGATCCGCAGCAGGGTGTCGGCCTCGGCCGTGCGGCCCTGGGTGCGCAGCGTGGCGACCTGCCGGGCGGCGTTGGTCTGGTCGGAGACGTAGAAGGCCTGTCCGGGGAGCTGGGCCAGCCCGCCGGGCCCGCCCGCCGTCCTCCCGGCGGTGACGGGGGCCGTGGCACCGGTGGCGCCGGTCGTCCCACCGCTTCCCGTGCCGCCCCCGTCCGTCCCGCTGCAGCCGGACACCGCCAGCAGCACACCGGT
>NZ_JAFLNG010000814.1 GCF_017427025.1 Streptomyces sp. FH025 | reverse complement strand
CCCGCGCCGTCAGCCGCAGCGCTCCCGCGAGCTCCAGGCCAAGATCGAGGACGCCGTCCTCGCCCGGCACGACAAGCCGGCCGTCAAGCTGCCCAAGACCTTCGGCGAGCCCGAGGGCGAGCGCCTGCAGAAGGTGCTGGCCCGGGCCGGCGTCGGCAGCCGCCGGGCCTGCGAGGAGCTGATCGAGCAGGGCCGGGTCGAGGTCAACGGCAAGCGGGTCACCGAGCAGGGCAAGCGGGTCGACCCGGCCAAGGACGAGATCAAGGTGGACGGTCTGACCGTCGCCACCCAGTCCTACCTGTTCTTCGCGCTCAACAAGCCGGCCGGCGTGGTCTCCACCATGGAGGACCCGGACGGGCGCCAGTGCCTGGGCGACTACGTGACCAACCGGGAGACCCGGCTGTTCCACGTCGGCCGGCTGGACACCGAGACCGAGGGCATCATCCTGCTCACCAACCACGGCGAGCTGGCCCACCGCCTCACCCACCCGCGCTACGGCGTGACCAAGACCTACCTGGCCGCGATCCAGGGCCCGATCCCGCGCGACCTGGGCAAGCAGCTGGCGCAGGGCGTGGAGCTGGAGGACGGCTACGCGCGCGCCGACAGCTTCAAGGTGGTCTCCAACGTCGGCAAGAACTACCTGGTCGAGGTGACCCTGCACGAGGGCCGCAAGCACATCGTCCGCCGGATGCTGGCCGAGGTCGGCTTCCCGGTCGAGAAGCTGGTGCGCACGCACTTCGGCCCGATCGCGCTCGGCGACCAGAAGTCGGGCTGGCTGCGCCGCCTGACCAACCCGGAGGTCGGCCAGCTGATGCGCGAGGTCGGCCTGTAGGACCTGTCCGGTTCGTCCGGAGTCCTTCGGAGGGTCCCCCGCCCGTGGTGGCGGGGGGCCCTCCGCCGTGTGTGAGTCCGGACGCACGCGCTGGTCACGGCCTTGTCAGCGTCATGATCCGTGGCCGAGGATGGCCACCGGACCACCGCCCCGCCGTGTGGCGGGAGTGCGCCAGCAGGGGTGCCGGCGGGGGTGATCAGGGGCGAACAGGGGGAGACGGGCGTCGTGTCCGATGCAGCACTGGGGCGATCCGCCGGACAGGCCCTCGGCCCGCTGGGGCTGGCCGAGCCGGACGGACAGGTCTACGCGGCCCTGGTGGCCAATCCGCAGTCCACCGCGGAGGAGCTGGCCGAGAGCTGCGGCCTGACCCTCCAGCAGAGCGTGCGCGCGCTGGACCGGCTGGCGCAGCAGGGCATGGCCACCCGTGCGCCGGTGGACCGGCAGCGCTACCTGCCGGTCGCCCCGGACGTCGCGATCGGCACGCTGATCGGCCACCGGGAGTCCGAGCTGCGGCAGGCCCGGGCCGAGATGCACCGGCTGATGGACGCCTTCCGGGAGGCCTCGCGCTACACCGATCCGGCGCACTCGGTGGAGGTGCTGACCGGCGGCGAGGCGATCGCCCAGCGGCTGGAGCACATCACCGGGACCAGCCAGTACCAGGTCCGCGGCTTCGACCGTCCGCCGTACATCCAGGACCCGGTGGCGCAGCTGCCGCTGCAACGGCGGCGGATGCGGGAGGGGCTGCGGTTCCGGACCATCTACGACCGGGAGGCGGTGGCCTGGCCCGGCCGGCTGGAGAGGAACATCCTGGTCGGCGTCGCGGACGGCGAGGAGGCGCGGGTACGGCCGACGCTCCCGATGAAGATGATCATGTCGGACGACCGGATGGCGATCATCCCGATCAGCGTGGGCGACAGCGTGCTGGACGCCGCGTACGTGATCCACCCCTCGGCGCTGCTCCAGGCGCTGGACACGCTGTTCGAGGCCGAGTGGGAGCGGGCCGTGCAGCTCCAGGCCGCGATCGGCACCGGGGAGGCGGCGCTGGAGCCGGAGGCCGACCACCGCAAGCTGCTGGGCCTGCTGGCGGCCGGGCTGACCGACGAGTCGATCGCCCGCTCGCTGGGCTGGAGCGCCCGCACCACCCAGCGGCGGCTGCAGAGCCTGATGCGCTCGCTGGGCGCCACCACCCGCTTCCAGGCCGGGATGGCGGCCCGGGAGCGGGGGTGGCTGTGAGCGTCGGGCCTCGGCTCCGGGGGCCGTACCTCAGCTCCAGGGGCTGAGGGACGCCCAGCGGCCGTCCGTGCCGCGCTCGACCTTCTCCAGGCCGACCACGGCGGATCGGTTCAGCCGCCCGTAGATGTGCGGGAACAGGACGCCCGGGGTGGCCCCGGGCGGCGGGGCGCCGTGCGGGGCCTCCCACTTGACCATCGGCTCCACCAGCGCCTCCTCGATCAGCAGCACCATCAGCGGGTCGGGGGCGTCGGGGAAGAAGGCGTTGGCCACCGCGAGCGCCGTCCGCTCGTCCGCCGAGCAGTGGATGAACCCGTCGGTGAGCAGCGACGCGGCGGCGTACGGCCGACCGGGGTCGGTCAGCCAGTCGTCCAGGGGAGCGAGGTGGAGGATCATGTTCCTTTTCTACCCGTTGTCCTCGGATTGTTCCTGGGCTCGTTCCTGAGCTCGTTCCTGAGCGGCCGTCACCGGCGGGCCGGTGATCAGAGCCCGGCCACCTTGGCGGAGGCCGAGATCTCGTACACCAGGGTGAGGGTGCGGCGGGCGCCCGGGGCCAGCGGGACGTCCCAGCGGACGATGCCCTCGGCGTCGAAGGAGTCCGGCGCCGGGGAGCAGTCCTCCTTGCGCAGCCGCACCTCGACCGCCGCCACCTCGGAGACCGGCACCCGTTCGCGCACCGCGACCAGCCGCTCGTCGTGCTCCTCCGGGCCGGAGAAGCGGGACAGGTGCAGCCGGACGGTGCGGGTGGTGGTCTGCCGGCCGGTCAGGGCGGCGGTGGCCTGGCGCTCCTCGGTCTCGCGGACCACCCGGTAGCCGTCCGAGCTGCCGAAGGACAGCTCGGCGTCGGCCCCGGTGGCGGTGAAGCGCAGCTCGCCGCGGCCGGTGAAGCCGCTGCCGCGCACCAGCTCGACCGGGCCGGCCAGCAGCGGGTGCCCGGCCGCGTTGCGGAACCGGACCACCTGGGTGACCAGCGGGGACAGCTCCGGGGCGCAGGCGTACTCGCTGCGGGCCGGGCCGGTGA
>NZ_JAFLNG010000813.1 GCF_017427025.1 Streptomyces sp. FH025 | reverse complement strand
CGAATGGACGACGCCACGACGGCCATCGCCTACCTGTGGGACGAGACCGAGAACTACTGGCCGGCGGCCGAGGGTGACGACGACCCCACCGACCCGTTCTCACCCGCCCTCGGCCTCGACCTGTTCGAGGCCGCGCACACCCGGCTGACGGCGCTCGGCGTCCGCGTCCCGGAGATCCGGCTGCTCGCCGCCGCCGGCACCCACGGCATCGACCACGGCCCCGCCGACCTGGCGATCGTCGAGGACGTCCCGGGCCAGAACCTGGAGCAACTGCTCGCCCGCGACCCGCACGCCGCCGCCCCCGTCCTGGCCCGGCTCGGGCAGGCCCTGGAGGCGATGCGCCACCACCGCGCGCCCGGGTACGGCAAGGTGGCCGTGGTCGACGCGGGCGGCACCTCGCGCGGAACGTCCTGCCAGGGCGTCGTCCTGGAACGCGCCCTGCGAGACCTCGCCGAGGCGGCGTCACGCGAGAAGCGGATCGCGCGGGCCCACGACCGGCTGGAGGAACGGCTGCTGACCCTGGCGGCCGCGGTGCGCCCTCGCACGCGGCACGCGTTGGTGCACGGCGAACTGGGGCCCGACCACGTCCGGGTCGATCGGCACGGCCACCCCGTGCTGATCGACATCGAAGGCGCGATGTACTTCGACGCCGAGTGGGAGCACGTCTTCCTGCGGATCCGCCTGCACGACCACTACCCGCCACTGGCGGTCGGCGCACTGGACGAGGACCGCCTCGCCCTCTACACCCTCGCCCAGCGCCTCTCCCTGACGGCCGGCCCGCTGCGCCTGCTGGACGGGGACTTCCCCCACCGGACGGCGATGGCGGCCATCGCCGAGTACAACCTGAACGCTGCCCTCCAACTGGCCTGAGCACAGCGCTCCTTGACCTCCAGTGGACTTGAGCTTCTACGTTGATGCCCCGGTGGTCGAACGGAAAGGGGCACGTCAGCATGACGCTCAAGGAGTACCCGCACGAGGTTCTGGCGACTCAGCCGATCGGCGCGTGGAGCGGCGAGGCGTACCGGCGGGTGGTCGGAGGCCTGCGCGAGCAGCTCGCGACGGAGGGCCTCACCCAGCCGCACTGGTGGACGCTCAACCACGCGGCCGGCGCGCCGGGTACGTGGAACCGCACCACGCTGGTCGAGCGCCTGGCCCGCTACGAGGACCTGGGGATCGACTTCGAGGAGGTCTTCGATGACCTGGTGGCCCGCGGCTGGCTGGTCGAGGCCGAGGACGGCGGCATGACCCTCACGGAGGAGGGTGAGGCCGCGCGCCTGCGCGCCCGCGAGCGCAACCTGAGCGTGCACCGGCGCGCTCACGAGGGCGTGGACGAGGCCGAGTTCGTCACAGCGATCAACGTCCTGCGCCGCATCGTGGCGAACCTGGGCGGCGACGGCGACCTGCCCCGGTGACCGGGCGCCGCCGACCGCTCCGGCGCCGACAGCTCCGGCGCCGCCGTCCCGGGGCGGTGACGCCGGGGCCGATCAGGGCTCCGACGTGATCGTGAAGGGCTCGGAGAAGTTGCCGGAGTCACCGAACAGGACGATCCGGTAGTCGTCCCCCGGGGGAACGTTCGGCACGGTCACTTCCACGTGCCCCCGCAGGATGTCGAAGTCCTCGGCCAGGACGGGGCAGTCGAGGGTCCTCTCGCCGACACGCAGGAGAACGCTCCCCGTGCGGTTGGTGATCTGCCGTGGCGGATCCGAGACGTCCCAGGTGACCTCGACCCTCTCGCCGCTGCGCCAGACCTCTCCGGCCCGAGGGGAGAGGATCCGCGGAACGTAGACGTCGCGCCGGTCCACGCGGTCGGCGCAGTGAGCGGCCACCGCCGAGCCGGTGGCCGGCGCCGCCGCCGTGGTGAGAAGGCCCGTCACGGCCACGGCGGCCAAGGCTACAACGCCCAGGACGGGCCTGATCCGAATGCTCATGGCCCCCAGTGTCCCGGTCGGCGCGCAACGGGTACGGGGGACCGGCACCCCTTCCCCCGAACGGCGCAACGACCGTCACGGCGCCCGGCCGGTGGCCGGGGGAGACGGGCCCTTCGGACCGGCGGTCGGGTCCTTACGCCCGCGTGAACCCGTGGCTGCGCTCCACCTTCGCCACGTGCAGCGTGTAGCTCTGGTACCACTGGGCCTGCCCGCGCCTCTGCGCCGCGCGGTGCTCGGCGTCGGACTGCCACTGCGTGAGCGCGTCGGCGTCGCGGAAGTACCCGACGGTGATGGCCAGTCCGCCGGGAGTCTGCGCGTAGTCCATTCCCAGGTATCCGGGGATGTCCTTCACCAGGTCTTCCATGCGGGCGTTGGTCTCGCTGTAGCCGCTCTGGTCCGGGGTCCGCACCGCGGTGAAGACCGCCATGCAGTAAGGGGGTTCATAGGCCTCGACAGGCGTGACAGGTGCTTGGGAGTGATCGCTCATGGCGCCACCGTAAGGCGGGAAGCCCCCGGTGATCCAGCGTCCTTCCCGAACGGGGCGGGCAAGGGACCGGGCACTCGAGCGGGCCGGACGGGAGGAAGGGCCGCCCCTCACGGCGGACTTCGACGCCATCGCCAACCCATCCGTGGGCCACTGCTTCCGGTCCTTCGGCATTGGCCGCCGTCTCCACCGGCCGCTGTACGACCCCTTCCGCCAGGACGCCACGCGAGTTTCGGGACCGGCCTCCATCCGTGTCCGCCCGAGGTGTTGTGGGTTGTCGGTGGGTTGGTGGGGTTCAGGGTGTTTGGGTGATGATCCAGTCGGCGGAGGGTGTGGTGCCGCCGGGTTTGGCGGTGAGGTGTCCGGTGGGGGTTTCGGTGAGGTAGAGGTCGTTGTTGTTGAGGTCGGATTCGGATCTGACGCGGCTGTGTCCTTCGGGGGTGAGGTGCCAGGCGGCTTCGGTGGTGCGGCATTGGCCGAAGCGGATGCTCCAGTTGTCGCCGATGGCGACGCAGCCTCGGGTGTTCTTCTCGGGGTCGTAGGCGGAGACGTTGAGTGTGGTGTGTTCGGGCAGCAGTTCCCATTGTTGTTCGGGGACGGCGTCGCATGGTTCGAGGCGTACTTGGGAGGTGCCGAAGGTGTGGTGGAGGCAGGTGGCGGTGTTGGCGTTG
>NZ_JAFLNG010000812.1 GCF_017427025.1 Streptomyces sp. FH025 | reverse complement strand
ACGGCAGCGCCAACGTGCCCGCCATCGCCGCCGCCGTCTCGCCCAGCACCGTCCAGATCACCGTCAAGAGCGGCAACGGCACCGCGACCGGCACCGGCGTCGTCCTCGACACCGACGGCCGGATCCTCACCAACTTCCACGTGATCGACACCGCGGCCGGCGGCGGCCAGATCACCGTCACCTTCAAGGACGGCTCCACCGCCCCGGCGACCGTCACCGGCACCGACAAGTCCCTCGACGTCGCCGTGATCACCGCGACCGGCGCCAAGAACCTCACCCCCGCCGTCCTCGGGGACTCCTCCACCGTGTCCGTCGGCGACCCCGTCGTCGCCATCGGCAACCCCGACGGCCTCACCGGCACCGTCACCTCCGGCATCATCAGCGCCGAGAACCGCGACGTCACCGTCCAGCTCGACGAGGGCAGCACCAGCAGCAACGGCGGCTTCGGCCTCCCCTTCCTGCCCGGCCTGCCCGGAATGCGCGGCAACGCCCCGCAGTCCAACCAGTCCGGCAACGGCAGCACCACCACCTACAAGGCCTTCCAGACCGACGCCGCCCTCAACCCCGGCAACTCCGGCGGCCCGCTGATCAACGCCAACGGCCAGGTCATCGCCATCAACTCGGCGATGTACGCGCCGGGCGGCTCCGGTTCCTCCTCCGGCGGCAGCAGCGCCGGCAGCGTCGGCCTCGGCTTCGCCATCCCGATGAACGACATCAAGCAGGTCCTGCCGAAGCTCGAAGCCGGCCAGAACCTGTAAGTCACAATCCGTACGACGGACAATTGCTCCCAGCAGGCCCTCCACCCGACGAGAAAGGGCACCAGCCCATGACCCCGTCCGCCGACGACCGCACCCCCGCCGAGGCCGGCCACCCCTGCGCCCGGCTCCTGGTGGTCGACGACGAACCCGCCCTCCGGGACGCCCTGGAGAGCAGCCTCGCCTTCGAGGGCTACGAGGTCGCCACCGCCACGGACGGCTACGAGGCACTGGAATCCGTCGAACGCGACCGGCCCGACCTCGTCCTGCTGGACATCATGATGCCCCGGATGGACGGCCTCACCGCCGTCCGCCGGATGCGCTCCCGCGGCGACACCGTCCCCGTGCTGATGCTCACCGCCCGCGACGCCGTCGGCGACCGCGTCACCGGCCTCGACGTCGGCGCCGACGACTACCTCGCCAAGCCCTTCGAACTCGACGAACTCCTCGCCCGCGTCCGCGCCCTGCTGCGCCGCAACGCCCTCGCCACCGAGGCCGCCGCCCGCGCCGCCGCCGAGGACGAGAGCGAGGTGCTCGCCTTCGCCGACCTGCGGATGAACACCGCCACCCGCGAGGTCACCCGCGCCGGCAAACCGGTCGAACTCACCCGCACCGAGTTCATGCTGCTGGAGATGTTCCTCGCCCACCCCCGCCAGGTCCTCACCCGCGAGCAGATCCTCAAGGCGGTCTGGGGCTTCGACTTCGAGCCCTCCTCCAACTCCCTGGACGTGTACGTGATGTACCTGCGCCGCAAGACCGAGCAGGGAGGCATGCCGCGCCTCATCCAGACCGTACGGGGCGTCGGCTACGCCCTGCGCCCGGCCACCGGCGCGAGCGCGTGACCGTTCCGCCCCCACCCCTGGCACCGCCCCGCACCCCGGGACGCCGCGAGCGGCTGGTCCGCTGGTACCACTCCCGCTCGCTGCGCGGTCGCCTCACCTTCCTGAGCGCGGCGGCGGTGGCGGTGGCCATCGCGCTGTCGGCGCTGGCGTGCTGGTTCATCGTGGAGAGGCAGCTGTACGGCCAGGTCCGGGCGGACTTGGCGAGCGCGTCCCTGCCACCGGACGGGAGCAGAAGTCCTCTTCGGTGCTACGAAACAGCCGAAGAAGCCTTGCAGCACCAGCCGCCCAGTGGCGCCCCGGACAACTTCAGCTCGGTCCCACGGGACACCCAGTACGTGGTGGTCGGCCCGACCGGGACAGGGATCTGCCTGCCGCCGTACGCGACCAAGGCAATCGAGGTCAAGCCCGGTGACACCGCCGGCTTCAGGCTCAAGCTCGGTGAGTCGATCATCCGAGACGGCCGGTTCACCGATGGGACTCCGGCAGAAGTCCGGATCTCTCTGACCCACTCCAAGACAGGGCAGCCCGCCCTGTTGATGGTGGCCACCTCCACCCAGCCCGTCGAGGACTCCCTCCGGGGCCTGGCCATCCTCCTCAGCTCCGTCTCCGTCGGCGGCATCCTCCTGGCCGCCATCGCCGGGCGGCTGGTGGCCCGCTCCGCCCTCAAGCCCGTCGACCGGCTCACCGACGCCGTCGAGCACATCGCCCGCACCGAGGAGGTCGGCACCACCATCCCGGTCAACGGCGACGACGAGATCGCCCGGCTGTCCACCTCCTTCAACTCCATGAGCACCGCCCTCGCCAACTCCCGCGAGCGGCAGACCCGGTTGATCGCCGACGCGGGCCACGAGCTCCGCACGCCGCTGACCTCGCTGCGCACCAACGTCGACCTGCTGATCCGCAGCAACGACACCGGCCGCCCGCTGCCCCCGGCGACCAAGACCAAGCTGCTGGGCAACATGAAGGCCCAGATGCAGGAACTCACCGTGCTGATCGGCGACCTGCTCCAGCTCTCCCGCCCCGACACCCCCAAGGCCGGCCCGAACCTCACCGTCGTGGCCCTGCACGAGATCGCCGGGCGGGCCGTCGAACGGGCGAAGCTGCGCGGCCCCGGCCTGCTCTTCGAGACCGCCACCGAGCCCTGGTACGTGCACGGCGACGCGGCCGGGCTGGAGCGTGCCGTGATCAACCTGCTGGACAACGCGGTCAAGTACAGCCCGCCCGGCGGCACCATCGACATCGGGCTCCGGCAGGGCGTGCTGACCGTCCGCGACCACGGCCCCGGCATCCCGCCGGACGAGCTCCAGTACGTCTTCGACCGGTTCTGGCGCTCCCCGTCCTCGCGCCAACTGCCGGGCTCCGGCCTGGGGTTGTCGATCGTCGCGCAGAGCGTCCGGGAGGCGGGCGGCGAGGTGACGCTGGGCCCGGCCGGGGACGGCGGACCCGGCGCGCTGGCCACCGTCCGGCTGCCCGGAGGCCCCGCCCCCG
>NZ_JAFLNG010000811.1 GCF_017427025.1 Streptomyces sp. FH025 | reverse complement strand
GGTGACGCGGGTGGGGCGCTGGTCGTTGAGGGCGGTGCGGTGGCGTTCGGCGAGGCCGGCGAAGACCTGCGGGAGGGCGTCGGCGGTGCGGGCGTAGTCGGCGACGATGCGCTCGGAGGGGACGCCGAGGAGGTCCAGCAGGAGGGCGGTCAGCAGGCCGGTGCGGTCCTTGCCGGCGGCGCAGTGCAGCAGAGCGGCGCCGGGGCGGGTGGTGGCTTCGACGGCGGTGACGACGGCCTCGGGGGCGGACTCGGCGAGCAGCAGGTAGAACTCGCCGAGGTCGGCGGCGGTGGTCATGGTCGCCATGCGGGCGGTGAGGGTGTCGGTGGCGGGGTTCACCGGGGCGGCGACCACGGTTATGCCGGCGGCCTCGGCGGCGGCCCAGTCCGCGGGGTGGGTCTCGCGCGGGTCGCGCAGGTCGACGATGGTGCGGATGTCGCAGCCGCGCAGCTGGGCGACGGTGGCCTCGTCGGCCGCCGGGAAGGGCTGGGCGGAGCGGTAGAGCACGCCGGGGCGGATCCGCAGGCCCTCGGGGTCGCTGAGGACGGCGGGGTCGCGGAAGTTGACCAGGGGCATGCGAGGGGCCTTTCGGGTGGAGCCGCACGACGAGGTGAGAAGACATCTAGATGTCTAACCCCTCACCGGGGTGCCGGGCAAGCCGCCGCCCACCGGGCGCCTCTCCCATCCCACCGCCGTCGGCCCGCCACGGCGACCCGGAGGCGCCGCCGGGCTTCGTAGGATCGGGGCCGTGGCGACGAACACCCCGAACACCCCGCTGTACCGCCGGCTGGCCCGGCAGCTCCAGGAGCGGATCGACGCCGGCACCTACCCGGCCGGCGCGCGGCTGCCGAGCGAGCCCGAGCTGAGCGCCGAGTTCGGCGTGCACCGGCTGACCGTGCGCCAGGCCGTCGCGGAGCTGGAGCGGGCCGCCGTGGTGGAGATCCGCCGGGGCGTGGGCACCTTCGTCCGCCCGCCGGCCGTCCGCGTCTCGATCGCGGTGGACCCGCGCAGCCAGCGCTTCGACCTCGGCAGCGTGCACGCGGCGCTGCCGGACGGGACGGAGGACGGCGAGTTCGTCGTCGCCGCCCCGCCGGTGACCGGCTCGGCCGAGGACGAGGAGGCCGCCCGGCAACTGGGCCGCACCCCCGGGGAGCTGTCCCGGGTGGACTCGGTGATCCGCCTGGGCGGCCGGGCCCGGGCGGCGTGCAGCTACTGGGTGCCCTTCGGGCCGCTGCCGGCCGAGCTGACCCGGCCCGGCCACGCCGGGAACCTGGTACTGGACCTCGCCAGGGCCGCCGGGGTGGAGCTGGAGTACGACTGGCGGGCCTTCGGCGCGATCGGCGCGGACCTCGCGGACGCCGAGCTGCTGGGCGTCCCGGTGGGCACCCCGCTGCTGGTGCGCGAGGGCGTCAGCTGCACCCCGGACGGCGCCCCGCTGCTGTACGTCCGGCGACGGATCGACGGCAGCAGCGCGCGCTTCGTCCTGCACTTCCGCGAGCACCCGCCGCAAGGCTCCGGGCCGTCAGGATCCTGATAACGTTCACCGCCGAAAATCAGGCCGCACAGGGTTTGGCAGGACACGGTGACCGAGGCGAACGACGACTGCGACATACCCACCGAGCTGGCCGAGGCCTACCTCGCGCTGCTCTCCGACGTCTCCCGCACCGGGCGGCTGCTGCGCCGCGACGAGCTGGAGGGTCTGCGCCGGCTCGGTGAGCAGTGCGCCGAGGCCGGCTACGGGCTGCGCGAGGTGGTCTCGCAGTGCCTGGCGGCGGCCCGACGGGCCTGGCAGACGCTGCCCGGGACGACCGCCGCGAGCAGCGTCGGCGAGCTGCGCCGGATGGGCGACGCCGTGCTGGCCGCGACCGACGCCGCACTGGCCGCGCTCGGCGAGGGGCACGAGCGGGCGCAGCGCCTGGCGGTCCGTCAGGAGGAGGCCGCCAGGCGGGAGTTCATCGACGACCTGCTGTTCGGCCGCAGCGACCTCGGCCTGCTCGCGGAGCGCGCGGAGCGGTTCGGGCTGCGGCTGGCGGGCGCGTACACGGTGGCCGTCGCGGTGGGCGACGAGCCGTTCGCGGACGTGCACCCGCTGGTGCACCGGGTGGAGCGGGAGCTGGCCGGGCGGTTCGGCGAGCGGGACGTCCTGCTGGCCAGCAAGGACGGCCGGCTGGTGTGCATCGCGCCCGACTCCGAGCGGGCCGTGCTGGAGGCCTTCGCGGAGCTCACCCTGCGACCCGGGGCCGGCTACCGCCCGGTGCTGCGGGTGGCGACCGGCCGCCGGCACTCGGGGGCGAGCGGGGTGCTGCGCAGCTACGAGGAGGCTCTGGGCGCGCTGGACTACGCGCAGCGGCTGGGCCTGCCCGCACAGCAGCTGAAGGCCGAGGAGCTGCTGGTCTTCCCGGTGCTGATGCGCGACCGGGCGGCGATGGCCGACCTGGTGCGCAGCGTGCTCGGCCCGCTGAGCGAGGCGCGCGGCGGCGCCCGTCCGCTGCTGGACACCATCGCGGTGCAGGCGGAGGCGGCGTACGTGAACGCGGAGGCGGCGCGCCGGCTGGGACTGAGCGTGCGCACGCTGAGCTACCGGCTGGAGCGGATCAAGGCGCTCACGGGGTACGACCCCTCGGACGCGTTGCAGCGCTTCACCCTGGAGACGGCGGCCATGGGGGCCCGGCTGCTGAACTGGCCGGAGCAGCCGCTCTGACCCAGCTTCGGTAAACCTGCCCTGACCTGCTCGGATCCGTCCTGTTGCCCGGCTGTTGCAGTGTCACGGGCGGCGCGCGTTCCAGGGTGTCAAAGGGGCGTAAAGATTGCCGGATCCTGGCAATGTGCGGACGCCTCCTCCACTGCCATGATCTCCCCGGCGCCGATGCGCGGCGCCGGAGGAAGGGCGGGGGAGCGTGGCCGGGACGGGGGGATTCTTCGCAGCCGCGCTGGCCTTTCCGACGGCGCTGTTCAGCTTCGCGCTGGTGGTGGTCGTCGGGTACTGGCTGCTGATGCTGATCGGCGGTCTGGGGTTCGACGCCATGCACGGGGGGCATGGCGTCGGGCACCACATGGGTGCCGGGCACGTCGGACATGTGGGTCCGGTGGG
>NZ_JAFLNG010000810.1 GCF_017427025.1 Streptomyces sp. FH025 | reverse complement strand
GCGCAGGTAGCGTCGCCGGGAGTCGGCTCGAACAGTGGTTCAGACCAGTGGCGGCCGACGGAGACGCACCGACCCCCTTTACTCGGATCGTCCGGCACGTTCCTGCCGGTGAAGGAGAAGAACGACCATGGCTTCTGTCACGTACGACAAGGCGACCCGCATCTACCCCGGGGCGGACAAGCCCTCGGTGGACGCGCTGGACCTGGACATCGCGGACGGCGAGTTCCTCGTCCTCGTCGGCCCGTCCGGCTGCGGCAAGTCGACCAGCCTGCGCATGCTGGCCGGCCTGGAGGACGTCAACACCGGCGCGATCCGGATCGGCGACCGGGACGTCACCCACCTGCCGCCGAAGGACCGGGACATCGCCATGGTGTTCCAGAACTACGCGCTCTACCCGCACATGACCGTCGCCGAGAACATGGGCTTCGCGCTCAAGATCGCCGGCGTCAACAAGACGGAGATCCGCACCAAGGTCGAGGAGGCCGCGAAGATCCTCGACCTCACCGAGTACCTGGACCGCAAGCCGAAGGCGCTCTCCGGCGGTCAGCGCCAGCGCGTCGCGATGGGCCGCGCGATCGTCCGCCAGCCGCAGGTCTTCCTGATGGACGAGCCGCTGTCGAACCTGGACGCCAAGCTCCGCGTCTCGACCCGTACCCAGATCGCCGGCCTGCAGCGCCGCCTGGGCATCACCACCGTGTACGTCACCCACGACCAGACCGAGGCGCTCACCATGGGCGACCGGGTCGCGGTGCTCAAGGACGGTCTGCTGCAGCAGGTCGACACCCCGCGCAACATGTACGACAAGCCCGCCAACCTCTTCGTGGCCGGCTTCATCGGCTCGCCGGCCATGAACCTGGTCGAGGTGCCGCTGGTGGACGGCGGCGTGAAGTTCGGCGGCTCGGTGGTCAACATCTCCCGCGAGAACCTGGCCGGCGCCGGCACCGACAAGACGGTCACCGTCGGCGTCCGCCCCGAGCACTTCCGGATCGTCGACGCCGGCGGCATCGAGGGCGTCGCGGTGACCGTGAACGTGGTCGAGGAGCTCGGCTCGGACGGCTTCGTCTACGGCACCACCAAGATCGGCGGCGAGGACAAGGAGCTGGTCGTCCGCGTCCCGGGCCGCCAGATCCCGACCCGTGGCGAGACGATCCACGTCGTGCCGATCGCCGAGGAGACCCACGTGTTCGCCACCTCCTCCGGCGCCCGCCTGAGCAGCTGACGAGCACCATCCGCAGACCCCTCACCGGGGCCCGCCAGCACCCGGAACCCGTCGGACCCTCCCGGTCCGGCGGGTTCCGTGCGTACACCCCCACGTCAACCCGGTGTGGGGACGAACCCGGACACCGCTTCACTCGATGGTGTAACGGAGGGCGATCCGGCCCGCACCCACCGCTACTCTCCTGAGGGTGAAGCAGCTTGTGCGCCGTATCGGCCAGACCGTCGCCCTGACCCTGCCGGTCGTCCTGGTGACCACCGGCACCCTCGCCGTGACCAGGGTCCCGTGGGCCCCGCCGACCGGGCTCGACCAGCAGGTCGTGGCGGCCTCCAGCGGCGACGGGGCCGGGATCGGGCGGTCCACCGCCACCGCCGGGAAGGCGCCGGACGGGCTCGCCCCGCAGGAGTCGCTGCGTGTGGTCCTGCTGGACGAGTTGCGCGCCAAGAACCCGTCCGCCGCGCTGGACCTGCTGGAGCGCTCGATGCGCGAGCAGCCCTCGCTGACGCCGTACTGCACCTCGCTGGCCACCGAGTTGGGCAAGGCCGCGGTGCGCAAGTACCAGGGCGACGTCCAGCGGGCCCGCTCCTTCGCCCGCCCGGTCTGCGACGGTTCCTTCGCCGCGGGCATCACCGGCTGACAACTCCCCGCGGCGGTCGCCCTATTGTTCAGGCATGACCGCTGACTCCGGCCCCACCGCAGACCTCGCGTCCCCGCAGCCCCTCCAGCCCCGGCCGACCACGACGCCCGTCACCCAGGCCGTCATCCTGGCCGGCGGCCAGGGCTCCCGACTGCGCCCGTACACCGACGACCGCCCCAAGCCGCTGGTCGAGATCCCGGGGACGGGAACGCCGATCCTCGGCCACCAGCTGGCCTGGCTGGCCACCGAGGGCGTCACCGACGTCGTGGTGTCCTGCGGGCACCTCGCCGACGTGCTGGAGGAGTGGCTCGACCGTGCGGACCTGCCGCTGCGGGTCCGCACGGTGGTCGAGGCGGAGCCGCTCGGACGCGGCGGCGGGCTCAAGTACGCGGCCAAGGCGCTGCCCCGCCCGGACGAGCCCTGGTACGCCACCAACGGCGACATCTGGACCCGCTTCAGCCTGCGCGAGATGGCCGCCTTCCACCACGAGCGGGACGCCGTCGCGACGCTCGCGCTGGCCCGTCCCCGGATCCCGTGGGGCGCCGTGGAGACCGACCAGTTCGGCAACGTGCTGGACTTCATCGAGGCGCCGCCCTCGCCCTTCCTGATCAACGCCGGCCTGTACGTGTTCAGCCCGGAGTTCGCCGAGCTGCTGCCGGACGTGGGCGACCACGAGCGCACCACCTTCCCCCAACTCGCCCGCGGCAAGCGGCTCGCGGGCTACCAGCTGCCGCAGGGCGTGTACTGGCGCGCCATCGACACGGCCAAGGACCTCACCGAGGCGGCCAAGGAGCTCGCCGCGCACCGCGACAACTCCCGCTAGGCGGCGCATCGCGACAACTCCCGCTAGCCGACGCATCGCGACAACTCCCGCTAGGCGGCACACCGCAACAACTCCCGTTAGACGGCGCACCGCGACGGCTCCCGCTGAGGAAGCCCGCCCGGGCCCGGGCACAGCGAATCGGCCGGGTGCTCCCCCACGGAGCACCCGGCCGAGGTCGCAGTCGCCGACGGCGTCAGGTCGCGGTCGCCACCCCCGGGCTGGTGGCGGCCGGCCGACCGCCCGACAGCTCGGCGAGCGGCCCGCTGCCCAGCACCCCGCCGAGCAGCCCGGGACCGCTGCTCGGGCTGGGCTTGGACGCCGTGCCGGAGCCGGCGGCCGGGGTGCCGCGCTGGGCCGGCGCGGAGCCGGCCGGGGACGGGGCTCCCGTTCCCGGGGAGGGGCCGTTCCCGGCCTCCGCCTTGCCGG
>NZ_JAFLNG010000081.1 GCF_017427025.1 Streptomyces sp. FH025 | reverse complement strand
GCGTGGGCGAGCGCGGAGGGGAGCGGGTCGGCCGTCAAGTCTGCGCCGTTCGACGGCCGTTGGGCCGTGCTCGGGATCACGGAGCCGCCCCGGAGTCCGTCAGGAGTAGTCATGGTAGTTCGACACCTCGACGTTCTGGAGCACCGCGATGGCGTCGTCCACGAGCGCGGCGGTCGAGAAGTAGCTGGTGACCAGGTAGGAGGTGATGGCCTGCCGGTCGACGCCCATCGGCCGCACCGACAGACCGGGCTCGGCCTCGTCCGGGACCTTCGCCGGACGCAGGCCCACCACACCCTGCCGGTCCTCGCCCACCCGCATCAGCAGGATGTTGGTGGTGCCGGGCGCCGAGTTCGCCGTGCCCTTGAGGTCGAGCTTGTCGGACGGCAGCAGCGGCACGCCGCGCCAGGTCAGGAACGGGCTGCCGAACAGCTCGACGATCTGCGGGGGCACCCCGCGCCGGGTGCACTCGCGCCCGAACGCGGCGATGGCCCGCGGGTGGGCCAGGAAGAAGGCGGGCTGCTTCCAGACCCTGGCCAGCAGTTCGTCCAGGTCGTCCGGGGTCGGCGCGCCCGTGCGGCTGCGCACGCGCTGGGTCGGGACGACGTTGTTGAGCAGGCCGTACTCCGGGTGGTTGAGCATCTCCCACTCCTGGCGCTCGCGCAGGGCCTCGACGGTCAGGCGCAACTGCGCCTGGACCTGGTCGATGTCGGAGTTGTAGATGTCCGAGACGCGGGTGTGCACCTTGAGGACGGTCTGCGCGATGCTCAGCTCGTACTCGCGGGGGCTCTCCTCGTAGTCCACGAAGGTCTCCGGCAGGTAGGGCTCGCCGGTGTGGCCCGAGTGCAGGTCGATCGGGTGCTCGGGGCCGGCCGTCTGCCGGTCGGCGGCGGCGAACTCGTTCAGCTGCGCGCGCAACGACGGCTCCCGGTCGGCGAGTTCGAGGAGCAATCGGCGGTCGAGGGAGAGCACGGTACAGCTGGTGACGGCCTTGACCCGGTACGGCATCTCGGTGCCGTCGGCCCAGGCGGCGGCGTCGAAGAAGTCACCCTCGCCGAGGACGGCCAGCAGGGCGTCCTCGCCGTACGCGCCGGTGGCTCGCTTCTCCGCGCGGCCGAACGCGATGAGGTGCAGGTGCTCGGCCGGCGCGCCGGCCTCGACGATCGGCTCGCCGGGGGCGACTTCGCGCTCGACGAACCCGTTCGCGAGCGAGGCGAGGACCGTGCCGTCCACCTGGCTGAGGAAGGGCAGTTCGCGCAGGTCCTCGGCGATCACCCGGTTGGTGCCGTCGCCGTCGACGTAGGTGCTGATCAGCCCGTCGCCGAGGATGAAGCCCCGGCGGCGGTTGACCCGGTAGACACCCGCCTCCAGGTCCACCCAGGGCAGCGCGCGCAGCAGATAGCGGGGGGTGATCCCGAGCATCTGCGGCACGGTCTTGGTGGTGGTGGCGAGTTGCCGGGCGGCGGAGGTGCTGAGGCTCTGCTGGTTCGGCTGAACGGCCTCGGTGGTCATGGCTGGTCCCCAATTCGACATCGAATGTCTGACGTGGCTGACGCATCTGACGTGGCTGACGCATCCGACGTGACTGACGTGAATGACGTGACTGATGTGACGTCAGATACGTCAACGCTGCTCGCATCACGAGGAGTTGGGCCGAACCGGCGATCGGCCGACCCACTCGGAGATTGTTGCCCCCCGGCGTGGGTCGGCGCAGGCACGTTTGAGTCCGCAGAATTTGTGTCACTCCTGCGCGCACCGGAAGCAGGGGATGGCAAACTCACTCGAAAGGATGAGTTTTTCCATTAGCAGCCCCTGTGGATTCCCAAGCAGGGCTAAGGAACGACCGGCGGTTTACGGTGAGGCGAACCGGGTGTCGGCGAGGAGGGCGAGGTGGGACCATGGGTCGATCCAGCGTCACCGAGAGCGATGGGACGGATGAGCATGCCACTCAAAGGTGAGTACGAGCCCAGCCCGACCGACTGGGTGCGGACCCAGGTCGAGACCTACGAGTCGTCCGGCGGGACGGAGGGCACGACGCTGCGGGGGATGCCCGTCATCCTGCTGACCTCCGTCGGAGCCAAGTCCGGCAAGCTGCGCAAGACCCCGCTGATGCGGGTCGAGCACGACGGGCGCTACGCCGTGGTCGCCTCGCAGGGCGGCGCGCCGAAGCACCCCGTCTGGTACTGGAACCTGAAGGCCGACCCCCGGGTCGAACTGCAGGACGGGCCGGTTCGGCAGGACATGACGGCGCGCGAGGTCACCGGCGCGGAGAAGGCCGAGTGGTGGCAGCGGGCCGTTGCCGCATACCCGGACTACGCCGACTACCAGGAGAGGACCGACCGCGAGATTCCGCTGTTCGTGCTGGAGCCGGCGCCGACCGGGCACTGACCGGGCGCGTACGAGTCGTCCCACTGTTGGACCGGCCCCGCCGGGGCCGGCCCAACAGTGTGGGATCCGGTATGCGTGCGGGAACTCCACCGCACCCGCTGGTCGTTCACGAACCGGTAGTCATCGCCTCGGAGGGGAGCGTCGGATGGACGGCGCGGCCTCGAGTTCCTGCCGGTGACCGTTCTCTGACTTCGCACGCCCTGGACCGATGCCCGCTGGACGCGGTAGCTCCAGCGCGTGAGTGACCGGACGACGGATGCGGCGCCGACGGGGTTGGCGCTGTGAACGAAGACCGCTCCGATCTGGAAGGGCCGTCCGTCGAAGGCGGCTTCTTCCATGAGGGCCACCACCGGCATGATGGTGTCGTCGCCGCCGAGATCGTGGTCGAGCCACAGCTCGTCGATGAATCTGTCGCGGTGTTCCTCCAGCAGCCGGATGCCCTCGCGGCTGGTGCGGGCGATCCGCGTGGCCCTGGGGAGCGGTCGGAGGTCGTCTATGCCGAGGACGACGGGCATCGGCTTGGTGAAGGCTTCTTCCATCGGATCAGTGTCACAGCGGGCGAGCGAGATGGCGACGGAGTATCGCTGAGGCCGACGTCGGGTCACCTGCGCCGAACGCCGCAGACGTCGCCGATCCCTCGATCACCAGAGGTCCTTCCTCGCGGGCGTCAGGGAACGCGCGCCGGTCTCGGTGATGAGGACCTGGTCCTCCATCACACCGCAGCCGAAGCCATGGATCACGATCATCGGTTCGAGCGCGAACACGTGCCCGGGGCGCAGCACCGTGTCGCTGCGCCAGTGCAGGCTGGGGAGCTCCGCGATGTTGGTCCCGATGCCGTGCCCGAACCCGGTCGGCCAGTAGTGCTCGCCGTAGCCCGCGTCCTCCGCGATCCCCTGGGCCATGTCCTGCAGGTCGGCCACGCGCACGCCGGGTCCGGCCGCGGCGAGGACCGCTTCGAACATGTCGAGCCCGCACTGCAGGACCTCGCGCTGTTCGCGGCCCACCGTTCCGGCACACAGCGTCCGCGCGGTGTCGGTGAAATATCCCTGGTAATGGACGCCCATGTCCATGAAGACCAGGTCACCGTCCTCGATCTTGCGGGACGTGGGATAGAGGTGCTTGAGACCTGACCGGGGACCGGCGGCGATCATGCAGTGCCCGATCCAGTCCGCTGTGCTCGCCATCGCCTGATGCGCCGCCGCGGACATCTCCAGTTCGGTCACTCCCGGTCTGGCCAGCTCCATCGCCGCCTCCAGGCCCGCCGCGGTGGCGCGGCCCGCATGCTCGATGATCGCGATCTCCCGGGGGCTCTTGATCTGCTTGGCCCGCCAGAACGCGAGCTGCGCGTCGACGAGCTCGGCGCCGGGCAGGCCGTCGCGGACCGCGTCCACGATCGCCGCGGACATGAACCGCCTGCCCACCAGGCCGGCGCGTGCGCCGTCCAACCGCTGTTCGATGAGGAAGTCCCGGACGTGCTGCCCGATGTCCTGCGGATCCCGCACCGTACCCGGCAGGTGGCCCGGCCGCACATCACGGATCCAGGTGTGGTGGACGAAGGAGTGCATCGGCGCCGAATGCAGGATCGAGTCGGTCGCCAGCATCAACGGGCCGTCGCTCGGGAGCACGACAACGGTGTTCCCGATGGCCGTGATGAAGTTGGATATCCAGCGCACGTCGCCGTTCAGCCATCCGGGAGCACCGTGGATGACCAGCACGTCGAGTCCCTCGGCGGCCATCTCCGCGCGCACCTTGGCGACGCGCTCGTGGTACTCCTCGATCGGGAAGGGGATCTCCAGCAGTTCCTCCCTGCTGTCCCAGTCGTACGGCACCCGGCTGAAGCTCATGTCCAGATCGGTGAACTGCCTGCTCATGCTGTCGCTCCTTTTGTCGGCGGGCCCCCGGTGCTCGGGTTCCGCTGCTTCCGTCGCCGTCATCGCTTTCCTCGCGGCGCCATGCGGTCCATGCCCCGCCAGACCTCGCGCAGGCCATGACACATCAGCTGGGCAGCCCCGTCGGGCAGACCGTCGCAGAGGGACTGGTTGATCCGGTCGGCGATCGGCCAGAGCGTCTCGAACAGTTCGCCGCCGGCCTCGGTCAGATCGAGCCGTGTCACGCGCATGTCGGACGGGTCGGAACTGCGAACGATCCGTCCCGCCCGGACCATGGTCTCCACGTTCCGGGTGAGCGTCGTCTGGTCGATCATGGCGTGCTCGGCCACCTCCTTCAGTGAGATCCCCGGTCGCATGGCGATCGACAGCAGCACCCGCCACTCCGCGACGCGCACTTCATAGGGCCGGAACTCCTGGGCCAGGAGGCGGTCCCGGCGCCCCGCGACCTGGGTGATCCAGAAGAAGAGATGGCTGTGCGCTGCTTCCGCCGGAACACCTCGCCGCCCGGCGTCGGATCCGAGATCCTCCAGTGGCGGAAGCGCCGCGATCGCCGCATCCGCGCCAAGTGTTGACGTTCTCTGCTCGCTCGACATGGCGTGAATCTAGCCTCAGGTGCATGCATTCGCAACCATTGTGGTCCTCTAGGCCGCTCAGTTGACGACTAGACCTCAGATCAATGCTTGTAATAGCAACTAGATGCTGTCAGCCTGACCTTGCCCAAGTGGAGCGGGTCGGGCTCGTCGGGTGACGGGAGGGAACCGGCATCAGCTCTGGCCCCGGGCGGTCTCCTGCACGCCATGGAGGCCTTGATCATGTGATGCTCACGTCATTCGCGGGCGGAAGGAGCCCATCGCGATGCCCTATGCCGACCTGACAGGTGTCCGGCTGTTCTACACGGACGAGGAAGAAGGCCATACCGCCGTCCTGCTGGTTCACGGCTGGGGGTGCGATTCCCACGACTGGAGCTGGCAGGTCGGCCCCCTGGTGGATGCCGGCTTCCGCGTGATCGCGCCCGACAGCAGGGGGCACGGGCGCTCGAGCGTGCCGTGCGAAGGATTCGACCCGACGGACTTCGCCGCAGACCTCGCGGAGTTGATCGGCCTCCTGCAAGTCGGCCGGGTCGTCGCGGTCGGCCATTCGCAAGGCGGAGTGATCGTCAGCACGCTCGCCGTGGAGCGTCCCGAGCTCGTCGCGGCCGCGGTCGTCGTGGACTCGCCCTATGGCCTGCCCGACCACGAGGCGTCCGGACGATGGCAGCCACTCCTCGATGCGCTGGGAACCGACAACGGGCTGGAGCGAGTCGCCGACGCGCTCGCCGCGGTGGAAGGCGAGCGGATACCCGATGCCCTGAGGAACTGGCATCGGCGGCGAGTCCTGGGCATGGCCCCCGCGGTGATGCGGTCCACATTGGAGGCATTCCTGAAGGAGGGCTCCGTCGCGACACGTTCGGGCGCCGACGAGTACCTGCGCAGAAGGCGATGCCCCGTCCTCACCGTCCACACGCACCCGGCACAGGCCGCATGGGAGGAATCGACCTTCGCCGACCCCCGCAGCCGGTCCCTCTCTTGGCCGGAGGCCGGACACTGGCTCCACCAGGAGCGAGCCGACGACTTCAACGACCTCGTCCTGAGGTGGCTGGCGGGGCTCCAGGCCAACTGACCGGACGCGACAACAGCAGCGTCGCGCATTGCCTGAGCGGTCTGCGCCTCAATGCCGTCGAGCAGGTTTCCGCCGCTGGAGATGCGCGCAGCTTCCGGCGTCGGCGGCCGGAGAGACTCCTGTCGGCCGGTGCAGCGGCCCCATCGGGTGAGCGTCGCCCAACTTTCACCGCCCAAGGGCTGGCACATCAACGCCCTGGGCCGCTGCCAGTTCGACATGCGCGGCAGTGGACCCACCCCCGGCCTCTACAGCTGTAGCAACATGGGGGTACTCTACGTCTGTAGAGGCATCGGGCGTGTGAACGGGAACGACCGTCCGCAGCTCGGGACCGCATGTCCCATCCGGCCGAGCCGGACGGACTCGACCTCTACCCGGCCGAACTGTGCACCACGCCACTGCACTTGATCCGGAACCTGGCAAGACCCGAAGGAGAAAGCACCTCATGGACCCCGTACTCATCGCCGGAGCCGGCATCGGAGGACTCACCCTCGCCGCGGGACTCGCCGGCCGCGGCATTCCGGCCGTCGTCCTGGAGCAGACGGAACGACTCGCCCCTGTCGGGGCCGGTCTGACGGTTCAGCCCAACGCGCTGATCGCGCTGCGCCGCCTGGGCCTGGCCGAGCCTTTCGAAGCCGTCGGCGCGCGGCTTTCCACGGCCGCGGTCTACGACGCCCGCGGCCGTGTGCTGCTGAAGCCCAGCTCCGCCCAGGCCGGCGCCCTGCTGGCGGAGATCGGTGCCCCCACCCTGGGCCTGCACCGCGCGACCATCCACCAGGCGCTGGTCGGCCAGCTCGGCACCAGCGAACTGCGGCTTGCCTCGACCGTCACCGCCGTCGACCCCGATCGGGCCACCGTCACCCTCGCCGACGGACAGGAAGTGCACGGCTCCGTGCTGATCGGTGCGGACGGCCTGCGCTCCACCGTCCGAACCGCGCTGCTGGGCGCCCAGGCACCCCGCTACAGCGGCTACTACTGCTGGCGCGGCGTCACCGACGCGAACCCTCTGCCCGGCGACTGGGTCGGAGAGATGTGGGGAGCGGGTCGCCGCTTCGGCGGATGCGTCATCGACGGTGGCCGCCTGTACTGGTTCCTGTGCGCCAACGGTCCCGCCGACGGCAAGGACGGCGACACCCGTGCCGCGCTCACCCGGGCCACGGCCGAGTTCCCCGCATACGTCCGCCAGGCCGTCAAGGACACCCCCGTCAGTGCCATCCGCCGCGACGACATCCGCGACCGCCCGCCGGTCACGCAGTGGGGCCGGGGCCGCACCACCCTGCTCGGCGACGCCGCCCACCCCATGACCCCCAACCTCGGCCAGGGTGCGTGCCAGGCCATCGAGGACGCGCTCGCCCTCACCGACCTGATCACCGAGTACGGCCCCACTCCCGACGCCCTGCGCCGCTACGAACGCTTCCGCCAGCCCAGGGCCAACGCCGTCGTCAAGGCCGCCCACCAGATCGGACGCGTCGCCCACTGGAGCACCCCCACGCGCACCCGGGTGCGCAACACCCTCGTCCGCCTGACCCCGGCCTCCGCCTTCGTGCGCCAGCTGCGTACCGCCTGGCGGCTGCCCGAGACCACGAGCTGACCTCCAGGCGCCCCGCCACCCACGCCGATTCACCGGAAGCGAGCACATGACGCACGACCTTGACACCGACATCGACATCGACATCGACACCGACAGCGGCCGTACCCCCCTCTCGGTCCTCGGCCTGGGCCTGATGGGCCAGGCCCTCGCTGCGGCCTTCCTGGGCCAAGGCCACCCCACTACCGTGTGGAACCGCACCCCCAGCAAGGCCGAACCCCTCACCGCGCAGGGCGCGCAGCTCGCCCGGACCGTTCGTGACGCCGTCACGGCCGGCCCGCTCGTGGTCATCTGTGTCTCCGACTACGACAACGTGTGTGACATCCTCGAACCCGTGAGCCGGGACCTGGCCGGCCGCACCCTGGTCAACCTGACCTCGGGCACCTCGCAGGCGGCCCGCGAGGTGGCCAAGTGGGCGGCGCACCAAGGCGCCGCCTACCTCGACGGCGCGATCATGGCCGTACCTCCAGCCATCGGTACCGCGAAGGCCACCATCCTCTACAGCGGTCCGACCGCCGCGTTCGACCAGCACCGGCAGGCACTCGGCAGCCTCGGCGGCTCCGTGTACGTCGGCGCGGACCACGGCCTGCCGTCCCTGTTCGACGCGGCCGTACTGAGTCTGGTGTGGAGCACGCTCAACGGCTTCCTGCACGGCGCCGCCCTGCTCGGCAAGGCGGGAATCCCCGCGACCGCATTCGCCGGCTTCGCCAAGGCGGGCATCGAAGCCGTAGCCGACTGGGTGCCCGGCCATGCGCAGCAGATCGACGACGGCGCCTACCCGGCCACCGAATCCACCGTCGACACGAACCTGGCCGGAATGAAACACCTCCTCCACGAGAGCCGCGCCGCCGACGTCGACGCCGAACTGCCCCAACTCCTCGTGACCCTGGCCGAAAGGGCCGTAGCCGAGGGGTACGGCGGCGACAGCTACGCGGCGATCATCGAACAGCTCCGTCACCCCATGCCGTAACCGACAGCCACCAGCTGCTCCTCGCCGGTGGTGATGCGTCGGCCGCTCTACAGGTGTAGCAGTCGCGAGGAACGCTACACCTGTAGAGTGGGTGGTCATGGACCGGGAGGAAGCAGTGGCCGAAGGCACGACAAGACGGCAGGAACTGGCCGATGCGGCGATCAGCACGCTGGCCCGGGCGGGGATGCGGGGTCTGACGCACCGAGCCGTCGACGAGGCCGCCGGTGTGCCGACCGGCTCGTGCTCGTACTACTTCCGCACCCGGCAGGCGCTCCTGCAGGCGACGGTCGAGCGGTTGGCCGAGGTTGACACCGCCGACCTGGCCGATCACCCCGTCAGCGCCGAACCGGTGGACATCGCCCAGGTCGCCGCGGTCACCGCCGACCTCGTCGAACGCTGGGTCACCACCGGCCGCGAACGCATGCTCGCCCGCTACGAACTCTCCTTGGAATCCACGCGGCGCCCCGAACTGCATGCCGTCCTCGTAGCCGCAGGCAAGGCCCACCGGGCCGTAGCGCAGGATCTGCTCACCGCCGCGGGCACATCCGATCCACCGTCACAGGCGCCGGTACTCGTGGCCTTCCTGGACGGCCTCGTCTTCGACCACCTGGCAGGCGCTGGTGAACTCCGCCTGACCACCGACGAACTCCGCAAACGCTTCTTCGATCTGCTCTACGGCTTCACCAGGCCACTCCATCCGTGAGTCGGACGAGACCGGCGACAGCACCGCTCTTCCGCACGGCGGGCGCCGCCCGGTCAGAGGTCCGCGAAACGGTCAGGGAGGGGCCAGGGAGGGCCGACCGGCGCTCGACGACCTTCTCGGTTCGCGGTTCCTCGCGGTCAGGTTTGGCGGGCGTAGGACGTGAGGCGATCGGCGAGCGCGATGACGAGGTCGCGCAGTTCATCGGGGCGCTCGATGACGAACGGCCGGTCGAGTGAGGCGAGTACCGGAGGCAACCAGTCGAGCCGCTCGGCCCGCAGCTCGACGCGCAGCCAGCGCTCGGCCGACTGGTCCTCGCCGGCCGCGGGCTCGTGTTCCTCCACGCTCGCGACGCCGGCGGGAAGGCGGGCACGGATCTGCCCGACCGTCCCGTGGATCCGCAAGGTCACCTCATGCCGGTACTCGGCCGTGGCGAATCCTGACAACACGCGCTGTGCCGGACCGGGACCCACGGGCGTTTCGAAAGAGCCGGGCAGGGTCCGTGCGTCTGCGATGCGATCGAGCCGGAAGGTTCGGTCCTCGCCGACCCGGGCGTCCTTGCCCGTGACGTACCACCGGCCCGCATGGGCGACTATCCCGTACGCGTGCAGCGTGCGTTCGCTGCGCCGTCCGTCACGGTCGGTGTAGCGGATCGAGACCGGTCGACGGTGGCGCACCGCATCGGCGATCGGGAGCAGGACCCCAGCGTCCGGGGCGTCGAACTCGCCGGGCTGATCCGTGAAGTCGAGAGCTTCCAGGAGTGCGTCGAGCCGACGGGCGATGTGCTTGGGCAGCACCCGCCGGATCTTCGCCGATGCCGTCTCGCTCGCCGTGCGCTCGGTCGTCGTCAACCCTGCTCGGCGGCCGGCGACCAGGCCGAGCAGCACGGCCAGCGCCTCGTCGTCGCTGAGCATCAGCGGAGGCAGGCGGTACCCGGGAGCCAGCCGGTACCCGCCGTAGCGGCCGCGCACCGATTCCACGGGCACGTCCAGATCGATCAGCTGATCCACATACCGCCGCACGGTGCGCCCTTCGACGCCGAGCCGGTCGGCGAGTTCGGCCACCGTCCGGGTGCCGCCCGACTGCAGCAGCTCCAGGAGTGTCAGCACGCGGCCGGTGGGTCGAGGCATGTCCGCAGCCTAGCCCGAATACAGGACCGATTCTGTCCACTATTCCTCCTAGCCTGCGACGTGCACGCCTTCAGCACAGCCAAGGGAGATTTCCATGGACTTCGTCTCGATCCGCATCATCACCAGCGACGTCGCGCGCCTCGTCGAGTTCTACGAGCGAGCCACAGGAGCGCGGGCGACGTGGGCCACCGAGGACTTCGCCGAACTCAGGACGGCGGGCGCCACCCTCGCGATCGCCGGCACCCGCACCGTCCCGCTGTTCGCCCCGGGCTCCGCCCGCCCGGCGGACAACCACAGCGTGATCACCGAGTTCCTCGTCGACGACGTGGACCGCGTCCACCAGAACCTGACCGGCTTCGTCACCGACTTCGTCACCGAGCCCACCACGATGCCCTGGGGCAACCGCTCCCTGCTGTTCCGCGACCCCGACGGCAACCTCGTCAACTTCTTCACCCCCGTCACCCCGGCGGCCATCGAGAAGTTCGCACGCTGACGCCACGCTGACGCCACGCTGACGCCACTCGCCGCCGCGCACAGCCGCTCACGCGGGAGCCCCGGATCCCAGGGTCCGGTGAACGCGGCCGCCGAGTCCAGGAGCGCCACCGGCGCTCGCCCCAGGCCCCGGTCGAGGCCCGGGCGCCCGGCAGGGCGGCGGCCTGGCCCGTGGCGATGGGCCGTCGCCCCTGACGGAACCGGGCAGCCGCCGCCCACAGGGGGCGCTGGCTTGACGCAGCACCAGGGGTCAGTGGGACAACCGCGGTGGCGGCGGATCCAGGCGGACGAGGTGATGGTCGGTCCCGCCGTCCGGCCGGTGCACGGTGCGGTAGGCGTACGGGACGGTGCTGCCGGGGAAGACGACGACGCCTTCAAGCCGCCCCGTCCCGGACACCCTGGAGCCGAAGCCGGAGCCCTACTCCGTTCAGCGCCCAGCCGGCCGCATCCGGCCTGGATAATTCGTTGGCGCGATGCACATCGAACCTCGACTCTGGTCACCGTGCCAGAACCCAAGCATCAGATCCGCGCCCTCTACACGGCCTCCACGGTGACCGTCTACCAGGCGTACGCTCCGGAGATCGGTCTGCCCGCCGCACAGGACGGTCGCTTTCCGGCTGCCTGGAAGAGGGACCGCATGACGTGGATCAAACCGTCGTTCCTCTGGATGATGTACCGCTGTGGGTGGGCGAGCAAGGAAGGCCAGGAGACCGTCCTCGCGATCGAAATCACCCGCGAGGGCTTCGAATGGGCCCTGGGGAGCGCCTGCCTGTCGCACTACGAACACGGGCTGCACCCCGACCGCGCGGCTTGGAAGCGCCAGTTGAAGCGAGCACCGGCCCGAGTGCAGTGGGATCCCGAACGCGATCTGCACCTACAGCCCCTTCCACACCGCTCTCTTCAACTCGGTCTCGCCGGCGAGGCCGCTGAGCGCTACGCGGAGAAGTGGATCGTCTCGATCAACGACGTCACCGCACTCGCGCATGCGATCCGTGCTCAGGTGAGGGACAGGGCTCTGGACGCCGCCCGGCAACTCCTTCCCGCCGAACGCCCCTACCCGTCGGGCGGCACGCTTCTGACCCACCTGGGCGGCTGAACCGGTCCCGCTCCCTCGGCCCTCCGACGGCACGCTCCGCGTATCGCCGTGGTCGCCGAGGAATTGCCGTGCCCGCCGTCGCACCAGGTCACTTCGCTGCTCGAATGGCGAAGCGCGGTGAGGGTCCGGACCGTCCACGTGGCAGCGCCTGGGCTCGTGGGGCGTTGTCATAGGGGCTTGGCAGGATGCTCACCATGCTCGACACCTGTCCTGACCAACGCCGTGACGACCCGCCCGCTCCTCCGGACGTCCGGGGCGACTTCGAGGTGCACCTGACCGTGGAGCCCGGTGCCGTCGAGGCGCTGGCCGCGTGGGCCGACGGCCACGGCCTGAAGTTCACCCACATCCTGCTGGCGCGTGGTGCGGTGCCCTCGCAGCCGATGCTCACCCTGCGGGCCGACGGCACGCTGGCGGAGGTCGCCGCGGAGACGTCCCGGACCGCGGGCCGGCTGGCCCGGGCAGGGTTCACCGTCCTGCGGGCGAAGATCGAGGCCACGCCGTGGGCGCAGGGCGTCCCGGTGTCGGACGAGGACGCCGAGCGGCACGGGGCCGGCCGGTACTTCGAGCACCACGTCAAGCTGCTGCTGGCCGGCCCGGCCGCCACGGCCGACCTCACCGAGCTGGCTGTCCGCCACGGTGCGCACCTGTCGCGCAACCCGCGGCGGGTGCGTGAGGACGGCCGGTACGAGTGGTTCGTGACCCAGCGGTGCCGCCTGGTCGGCCTGGACACTGCGGGGCGCCGCCTGGAGGCGCTGCTGGGTGACCTGGCCGCCGACGGCCGCGAGGCGGTGTCGGTGGAACGCGAGTTCGTCGTCGTGGACAGCGACGAGGCCCTGGACGCGGGCTGGATAACCGAGCACGAGTACGAGCACGAGCACGAAGGCGAGCACGGGCACGGGCGCAGCACCGGGCCGTACGCGGAGGGAAACCCGAGATGACCGAGAACCAGCTCCAGCCCCAGACCCAGACCCACGCGCCGGTGGCGGTCGCGTGGGAGGAGCTGCAGTTCGGGCCGTGGCAGGGTGTCCTGCTGCCCAAGCAGCCGCCGGCGGAGGACGTCCGCGAGGACCGGGAGCTGCCCAGGAGCATCCGCCCGATCGACGACGAGGCGGTGACCCAGCAGCCCGTCTTCGATCCCGCCCTCGCCGGGTACGGCCGGGCCCTTCGGCCCAGCGAGCCGGCCTTCACCGACCCGCTGCTCGCCGAACGCTGGCTCGCCGCGCGGCGCGAGGCGTTGAACACCGCCCTGTCCGCGGTCGCCGCTTCCCCGTGGGCCGAGCACCTGGTGCTGCGCGGCAGCATCCTGCTGCGGGCCTGGTACGGCGAGCAGGCGCGGGAGCCCGGCGACCTGGACTTCGTGGTCCGCCCGACGGACTGGGAACTGGAGGACGAACGCACGGACCGCATGTTCGAGGAGCTCGCCGCCGGTGCCGAACGCCTCTCCGGCACGGTGCGACTGCACGCCGACCAGGCGGTCAGCGACGAGATCTGGACGTACAGCAGGATTCCCGGGCGCAGGCTCGTCCTGCCGTGGTCGGCCCCGGGTGTCCCGGGTGGGACGGTCCAGCTCGACTTCGTCTTCACCGAGCACCTGTCCGTCCCGCCGCAGCCTTACCAACTCCCCGGCGTCACCGGCCCGTTGCTCGCGGCCACGCCGCAGCTCTCCCTCGCGTGGAAGATCCTGTGGCTGGTCTCGGACAACCACCCGCAGGGCAAGGACCTCTACGACGCGATCCTGCTCTCGCGAACCGCCGAGGTGCCCTACGAGCTGCTGCGGCAGGTCTTCATCGCGTCCGACGAGGACTGGCTGCGCTGGCCCGTCGTCCCGCAGCAGATCGCCGAACTCCACGTCGACTGGGATGAATTCGCCAAGGACTACCCGCAGTTCGCCGAACCCGTGGAGGAGTACCCGGCGCAGCTGCTCGCCAGGCTCCACGCGACCTTCGCCGACCGCGGCGAGTACGCGCTGCACGCCCTGTGGCTGGCCCCGTTGATCGAGGAACTGCGCCAGACGCTGACGGCCGAGGGCATGGACGAGGTCCAGCAGCGGATGTCCGGGCGCCACCTGCTCCCGGTCAACGCCCTGGTGGTCACCCGCGAACTACTGGGCGGTGACCTGCGCGCCGCCGACCGCATCGTCGCCGACCACCTCGCCGACCGCCTCGGCAGCCAGTCCAACCGGAAGATCCGCCAGCTGACGGAGGCCGCCGACCGCTTCGCCGAAGAACTCGCCGAGGAGCCCGCGGACGAGGGCCGGACGGGCGGCGCCGAGGGCTGACACCTCGTCGGGCCGCACCGCCGACCGTCCTGACGGGACGGTCGGCGGTGCCGAAGTACATGCTGCTCGTCGATGCGGATACCCCATTCCCGCCCTCGCCGTCCGGGATCTGCGCGTGGTGGTGTGCTGTGCGGTGTGCACTGTCACCTGTACGCCGTGCTGAGCTGCGTTGTTATGAGGGGAGTCGAACCCCTGCGCTGCTCTCCGCGCGCCAGGAGAGGGCCGGATTGACCGCCGACCCGCGGTGTGCGCACGCCTCCCGGACGGTTACCTGCTCCGCATCGTCCGTGCCGTCAGTCGAGCAGGTCGACCTCCCAGTTGGTGCGCTGGATCTCCACGTCGATCTCGCGGATCTCGCGGGCCAGCACGTCCGCCTGCGTGCGCAGTTCGCCGACCGGCAGAGCGGATAACATCTTGAGCTCGGACCGCAGCTGACGCACCCCGCCCCGACCGGCGGCGGCGTCGGCCGCGGCGGTCACCACTGAGTGCCGCAGCCGCAGCACGTCCCGGCGCGCCAGCGCATCGGTGAGGGTACCGCCGCCGGCCATCGCCACCGTGGCGTTGGTGCGGTTGATCCGGCGGATCAGCGACTCCAGGCCCTCGAGCACCGATCCGGCCTCGACCAACAGCTGCCCCGCGTCCTCAGCCGGGAGCTCGCCTTCCTGGTACCGCGCACTGCCCGCGATCCGTGTCCGCAACTGCTCGACCCGCCGGGTCGCGTCCGCGCGCTGGGCCAGTGCCTCCGCCAGCTTCATCGGTTCTACCTCCACACCGTCTTCGTTCTCGCGAAAGTATGAAGGACGCTCCCACCTGCGCGCATCCCTATTGCGCCAGGCCCACGACCGGGAGCTGGGGGAGGGGTCGTTGAGTGTTCTCAAGTTCGCGCGGGCGGTCAGTGGTTGGCGAAGGTGGCTTTGTTCACGGGACCAGAGCCCGCAGAGGGTCTGCTCTCGGTGGGGAGCGGGCGCGGGGGTCGTTCGCGCCCGGCAGGTTTCGCGAAACCGCCTTCGGGCGGGCGGCGGTTCTGGCAGGCTCACCCGAATGAACGGGGCTCCGGGTAGTCGGGCCCCTACACGGAGTCAACATGCCGGGGTGGGTAGTGGAGTACACGATCAGCGCGACCACGTTCCTCGCGATCTTCATCGTCGTCCGGCTCCGGCGCCGGACCGAGGCCCGCAGTCGCGTCGATGAGGCGTTCACCGTCTTCACCGCCGTCGTGTTCGGTGTGCTGATCGCGGCCACGGCCTGGGGCCGCGCGATCCTCCAGCTCGTCGGGATCGCCGCCGACGCGACCCGGTGACACCGGCCGGTCGCCGACAGCGCCCAGCCTCGCCCCCGGCGGACATCCGCGACGACACCGTGCCGGTACTCGATGAGGTGGTCAGTCCCACCAGAAGGACCAGACGGGGGAGCGGACCTGCCCGTCGCCGGCCTGCTCCAGGTCCTGGATGTCGTCGGCCGCGTAGGCGTACTGCTCGATGGCGACCCGGGCCGCGGTGTGCCGGTCGCTCGGTGGGTGGGCGACCAGCAGTTCGAGGCAGGAGCTGCGCGCGTAGTAGAGCTCGGCACCGAACCGCTCGTACCAACTGCGCAGCACGGCGACGTGCAGGGCGGGCAGGAGTTGGCGATGGTCGTCCTCGTAAGGAGAGAAGTTCCAGTTCGGTGTCTCGAAGGCCTTGGGCAGGAGCGCCGGCACCTCGTAGCCGTGACGGGCCCGGACGAAGCAGATCGAGGCGCTGTCGGAGCCGGAGTGGAACCGGCCGGGGCGGTTGTTCCGGCCGGCCGCGGGCTGCTCGTACTTCGGTTGGAACCTCGACGCTCTGGACGACTGCCTGACCGGCGGCTGGGGCGCCACCACTCCGTTCACCTTGCGCTGGGATTCCTCGGCCGAGACCGGAGCCCGGTTGGCCGAGCGCGTTCCCACCGGCGACGGCGACGGCGGCGTTTCGCTGTTCGAGCTGGTCCTGGACATCTTCGAGGAGCGGGGCGTGAGCGTCACCCTTCGGTGACGGCCGTGGAGCGGTGCGAACGGGCGTGGGCGGGGAGGCCGTTGGCGAGGTCCTCGACCAGGAGGCGCCAGGCGATGGCGTCGGCCGCGGCGCGTAGTTGCGGGCTGCGGGGGCGGCCGGCGTCGGCGTCGAGGCGGGCGTTGAGCCAGTCGGACCAGGCGTGGCCGAGGGCGCGGACCTCGTGGGCGCCGGCGTCGGTGGGGGTGAGTCGGTCGCCGTCGCGGGTGAGGTAGCCCTCGGCGGTCATCCGGTCGAAGACCGGCTCCAGGACCTCGGGCGGCAGCCGCTTGCGGGCGGCGATCAGGTCGAGCGAGGCGTGGCCGACGGCCTTGGTGTGGCGGGCCACCTCCGTCAGCGCCCAGGCCCCGGCCAGGTCGACCCGGGTGTCGGCGTCGTCGACGATGGTGCGGACGGTGTCCAGGTCCACGCCGCGTACGAGTTGGCAGACCGCGTACTCCAGGTGCGGGTCGGAGTCGCTGGTCGTCGGCTGGGCGAAGCCCTCGCCCATGTCGGTGGAGCCGGCCCGGGTGGTGTCGCGCAGGGGTACCTGTTTGAGGAGGAGCGCGACGACGAAGCCCAGGAGGGCCACCGGGATCGTCCACAGGTACACGGTGTGCAGCGAGTCGGAGTACGCCTGGACGATCGGTGCGGCCTGCGCGGCGGGCAGCGCGTGCAGGCCCTGCGGGCTCTCGGCGGCGTGGGCGAGCGCGGCCGGGTCGGCGCCGGTGGCGCGGGCGGCGGAGCCGATGCCCCGGGCGAGGTCGGTCTTGAGGCTGTTGGTGTAGATGGTGCCGAACACGGCGGTGCCGAAGGAGCTGCCGATGGTGCGGAAGAAGGTGACCCCGGCGGTGGCCGTGCCGAGGTCCGCGTAGTCGACGGTGTTCTGCACGGCGATGGTCAGCACCTGCATGCTCAGCCCGATGCCGACGCCGAGCACGAACATGTAGAGCGAGGCGAGCGCGGTGCCGGTGCCCGGTTCGAGCCGGGAGAGCAGGTAGAGGCCGAGGGCCATCACCAGGGTGCCCGCGATCGGGAACAGCCGGTACTTGCCGGTCTTGCTGACGATGTTGCCGCTGGTGATGGAGGCGATCAGCAGGCCGATGACCATCGGCAGCATCCGGATGCCGGAGACCGTCGCCGAGTCGCCGTCGACGTACTGCAGGAAGGTCGGCAGGAAGGTCAGCGCGCCGAGCATGGCGAAGCCGACGATGAAGCTGAGCACCGAGCAGACCGCGAACACCGGGTTGCGGAACAGCCGCATCGGCAGCATGGGTTCGACCGCCCGGGTCTCCACCCAGCAGAACAGGCCGAGCGCCACCACGCCGCCGGCGAACAGGCCGATGATCGTCGAGGAGCCCCAGGCGTACTGGTTGCCGCCCCAACTGGTCGCCAGGATCAGGGCGCTGGCGCCGACCGCGACCAGCGCGATCCCCAGGTAGTCGATCACCGGCCGCACCACCGAGCGCACCGAGGGGATGGTCCGGGCGGCCGCGGCCACCACCACGACGGCGATCGGCACGTTGACGTAGAACGCCCAGCGCCAGGACAGGTGGTCGGTGAAGAGCCCGCCCAGCAGCGGCCCGATCACCGTCGCCACGCCGAACACCGCGCCGATCGCGCCCTGGTACTTGCCGCGCTCGCGCAGCGGGATGACGTCGGCGATCAGCGCCATCGACGTCACCATCAGGCCGCCCGCGCCGATGCCCTGCACCGCCCGCCAGGCGATGAGCAGGGTCATGTCGGTGGCCAGGCCGCAGAGGAACGAGCCGCCGACGAAGACGATCGCCGAGATCTGGAACAGCAGCTTGCGCCCGTACAGGTCGCCGAACTTGCCGGCCAGCACGGTGGCGACCGTCTCGGCCAGCAGGTAGGACGTCACCACCCAGGACATGTGGGTGGCCCCGCCGAGGTCCGCGACGATGGTGGGCAGCGCGGTGCCGACGATGGTCTGGTCGAGGGCGGCCAGCAGCATGCCGAGCACGATGGTGGCGAAGACGACGTTCCGCTGCCGTACGTCGAGTACCGGA
>NZ_JAFLNG010000809.1 GCF_017427025.1 Streptomyces sp. FH025 | reverse complement strand
TTCTTGGTGAGCCACTGCAGCGTGTCCGGGATCATCTTCTTGAAGTCCGAGGTCAGGTGCTTGCCGCCGGGCTGCTCGTAGTACTCGATGGACACCGGCGGGACGGCCTTGGCCACCCAGCTCTTGACGACGTCCTTCTCGTAGCCGTTGGCGCCGCCCGCGGTGACGTACATCTTCACGTCGGCCTTGCCCTGGGTGATCAGCACGTTGGGGCTGTTGGCCGCCTTCTCGGCGTCGTGGCCCTTCCACAGCCCCGAGTCCGGGATGAAGTAGCCGTCGATCGGCACCGCGGCCTTGTAGACCTCGGGGTGCTGCAGCGCGAGCTTGGCGCTGCAGAAGCCGCCGGTGGAGGCGCCCATCACGCCCCAGCTGTCGCGGCCCTTCAGGGTGCGGAAGTTGGCGCGGACGAAGTCCGGGATGTCCTCGGCCATCCAGGTGCCCATCTTGGGCTGGCCCGGGATGTCGGAGCAGTCCAGCGCGTTCTTCTCGTCGCTGTTGAAGTTCTGCACCGGCATGACCATGATGAACGGGTGGGCCTTGCCCTCCTTGACCAGCCGCTGGTCCTCCTCCTGGATCGGCAGCTGGTTGTCGGTCCAGGTGTTGTAGCCGTTGCTCTGGCCGCCCGCGTAGAGGGTGAGCACCGGGAAGCCGGTCTTGGCGAACTTGGGGTCGTTGTACTCGGGCGGCAGCCAGACCCAGACCTTGCCGGAGACCCCGGACTTCGGACCGGCCAGCGTGGTCACCATGATCGGGCCGGCGGCGGTGTCCCGGGCCTTGGTCAGGTTGGTGGCCGGGCCGGTCGGCATCAGCACCTTGCCGTTGGCCGGAGTGGGCTGCTCCTCGGCGGAGGGCGTGCCGGGGGCCGTCGTGCCGGAGGCCGCCGGGCTGCCCGCGGCACCGGACGCGGCGGGGCTCCCGTTCGCCGAGGCGCCGCTCCCCTTCTCGCCGCCGGAACTGCCGCAGGCCGCGAGCGAGGCGGCCAGGGTGAGCACGGCGGCGCCGGTCAGGACGGCACGGGAACGGGACGACTGCCTAAGCACGGTGAGGACTCTCCGACCGATGTCACACCCGGTCCGTCTGGGACCGGGCGGCGGCCCCCCGGTGGGGCCGGAAAGGGCCCGGGGGCGCGGCGCTGTGCGGTCCCGGGTGTGGCGGTACACCGCCCCTCGCGGGAAGGTACCTTCCTGCGATCTTATGACGTGGGCCGGGGCGCCCCGGTTGCGCGTCGGCCACCGGAAATCCAATGTTTGTTCGCGATCAGGTAAAACCCTTCACCGCTCCCGTCGGTCGACGGGGGCCGGACGGCGGGGGCCACGGCCGTCGGCCTGCTGGGCTGTCCGGTTTTCGGCCGCTTTGACCGGCACCGGCGGGCCCGCACATCCGGAACGACCGGCTCAGCACACCGGATCGTGACCGAACCCACTGCGACCCCCGTCGGCCCGGGCCGACGGGGGTCGCAGTGGGGAGCGGCGAGGAAGCGGGAGGAGCGGGAAACGGCTACGGCCGCCAGGTGTCGTTCAGCGTGACGTTCCCCGAGGCGGGCGCGGTCGCCGTCCGGTTCGCCCCGGACTCCCAGGTCACCGCCCCGCTCGCGTCCTTGCGCAGGTACTTGTACTGGAAGGCGGTGCCGCCCGGCAGCGAGAGCGCGAGCGACCAGACCGGGTAGCCGGCCGAGGAGAGCGGCAGCGCCTTGGCCGGGTCCCAGCCGCCGAGCGCCGGGACGTCGCCGACCACGTAGACGTTCTGCCCGTACGCGGTGGTCGCGTTGACGTTGAAGGAGGCTCCGGAGACGTTCGTCCCGGGCTGGACGTACAACGCGACGGCGTCGCCCGCGCCGACCGTCGCGGTGAACTGCCCGTTGACGCCGACCTGGTACGTCGGGCCGGTGCAGCCGCCGCCCGGCTGCGGGTCGCCGTGCTGGACGTCGCAGTAGGTGCCGGCCGGCAGCCCGGTCTGGAAGGTCTGCGTGATCGCGCCGCTCTCGTGGTTGATCGCGACGTAGCCCTTGTCGCCGCGGCCGAAGGCGATCGCGTTGCCGCCGTTGGACCACCAGTTGGTGACGCCCGTGCCGGCGACGGCGTTGCGGAAGCCGACCATGTTGGCGATCTGCCGCCAGGCGTGGGTGCAGTTCCACCCGTCCTGGTAGCAGGCGTTGACGGTGCCGCCGTTGGGCGGGCCGTCGTCCCGGTTGGTGAAGGTGTAGCCGGAGTAGATGTTGGGCGAGCCGTACGTCGAGGCCAGCAGGAAGACGTTGGCCAGCGTGTAGGTGTTGCCGTAGGTGTAGTTGAGGGTGGAGCCGTTGCGCTCGGTGTCCCAGTTGTCGACGAAGCTGCGCGCCTGGCCGCTCGGCAGGTAGCCCCAGGAGGCGCCCCAGCCGCTGAGGTTGGCGAGCTTGTCGCTGGTGAAGACGCGCTTGAGGTCGGTGCCGGCCCGGAACTCGTCGACGTCGCCGTTGCCGGTGTACTCGGACGGCTGGATCGGCTCGCCGGCGCCGTAGATGACCTCCTGCACCCAGTAGGCGTTGGGGTTGGCCGTCTTCGCCTTGATCGCGGCGAGTTCGGAGGCGGCGATGTGCTTGGCGGCGTCGATCCGGTAGCCGTCGACGCCGAGCGAGCCGAGGTCGTCCAGGTAGTGCGCGATGGTGGTCTGGACGTACGTGCTGCCGGTGTCCAGGTCGGCCAGGCCGTCCAGCTCGCAGGTCTGCACGTTGCCGCGGTCCTGGTAGTTGCTGATCGGCTGGCGGCAGCTGTGGAAGTCCTGGTCCTGGTACGTGCCGGGGTAGTTGTACTTGGTGTAGGCGGTGCCGCCGGTGCCGGTGCCGGAGCCCGCCGTCATGTGGTTGACCACGGCGTCGGCGATCACCTTGACCCCGGCCGCGTGGCAGGCGTTGACCATGTTCTTGAAGGAGGTGCGGTCGCCGAGCCGCCCGGCGATCCGGTAGCTGACCGGCTGGTAGGAGGTCCACCACTGCGGGCCCTGGATGTGCTCCTGGGGCGGCGAGACCTCGACGAAGCCGTAGCCCTTCGGGCCGAGGGTCGAGGTGCAGGCCTGGGCGACCGAGTCGAAGCGCCACTCGAAGAGGGTGGCGGTGACGTCCTTGCCGTTGTT
>NZ_JAFLNG010000808.1 GCF_017427025.1 Streptomyces sp. FH025 | reverse complement strand
ATGACCAGCTTCGCCCTGCACATCCCCGACGCCGACCTCGACCCCGAGCCCCTCGATCCGTCCCAGATCGTCTCCGGCACCCCCGAGGTCACCGGAAAGGTCCTCTCCGAGTCCCCCGACGGCCGCCAGCTGCGCGGCATCTGGCAGATCACCCCGGGCGTGGTCACCGACGTCGAGGCCGACGAGATGTTCGTGGTGCTCAGCGGCCGGGCCACCGTCGAGATCGAGGACGGCCCGACCCTGCACGTCGGCCCCGGCGACTGCGCGGTCCTGCGCGAGGGCGACCGCACCACCTGGACGGTCCACGAGACCCTCCGCAAGGCCTACGCCATCACGCTCCCCGAGAACCCCTGAGGCCCACTCCCCGGCGCAGGCGCCCCGGGTCCTACTTGGCGCGGACCCGGGACGCCTCCTTCACCGCCGCGTCCTGGATCCCCGCCAGCACCTGCTTCGGGTCCCCCGTGACCGCCTGCCCGATGCCAGCCTTGATCCGGTTGCTGACGTCGCCCCAGGCCGGATCCCCGAACGGGTAGAAGCTCGCGTTGGTCAGCCCGACCGCGAACTGCTTGAGGTCCTCGTGCTTCGGATCGGACGACATCTGGTTGAACGCGTCCTGCGTCACCGGCAGCAGGTTGTACCGCTCGTCGAACTTCAGCTGGTTCTCGCGCGTGTAGACGAACGACAGGAACTTCTTGATCTCGTTCTTGTGCCCGTTCGCCTTGAACGCCATCATCCAGTCCGCGACCCCGAGGCTCCCGGTCCTGCCGACGCCGTCCTTCTTCGGGATCGGCGCCGTCCCGAAGTCGATCTTCCCGGCGGTCGCCATCCGCAGCAGCGTCGGGTGCCCGTTCAGCATCGCGACCTTCCCGGAGGCGAAGTCCTGGAACACCGGCGTGCGGTTCATCTTGCCCGGGTCCGGGTACGTCAGCCCGGTGTTCACCAGGTTGTTCTTCAGCCAGCCGAACGTGGCCTGGTTCTCGGTGCTGTCGATGGTGTAGTTGCCGACGTCGTCCGAGAGGCTCCCGCCCCCGCTCAGCGTCCACAGCATCGACTCGGCCGGTGCCTCCTCGGGCCCCAGCGGCAGCCCGTACGGGGTCACCCCCGGCACCTTGGCCTTGATCTTCTCGGCCGCCTGCCGCAGCTCGTTCCAGGTGGTCGGCGGCTGGGCGATCCCCGCCTGCCGGAAGACCGCCTTGTTGTAGAAGAGCACCCGCGAGGAGGAGACGAACGGGATCCCGTACTGCGTCCCCAGCACCTGGCCCGCGTGCGAGAAGGTGTCCATGAACTTCGCCTGGGTGTCCATCGAGAGCACGTCCGCGGCCGTGTACAGCCGGTCCGCCGCGACCTGCTCCGCGAAGCCGCCGCTCTGCAGCAGGTCCGGGGACTTCCCGGCCGCGATCATGTCGTCGACCTTCTTGCCGATGTCGGTCCAGGTGTCCACCTCGACCTGGACCTTGATGCCGGGGTTGGCGGCCTCGAAGTCCTTGGCGACCTCGTCCCAGTAGTGCTTGGAGCTGGTCTCGGGGCTCTCCCCGTAGTCCGCGGCGACCAGCTTGAGCGTGACCGGCCCGTCGTTCTGCCCGCCGCACGCGCTGACCGCGGTGAGCACCAGGGCTCCGGCCAACGCAGTACCGAGCACACGGGTGGGAACGTGGGCGCGCCTGTTCAACGCGGGTACCGCCTTCAGGGGGGATGAACTACGGCCGGAGGAGGGAATCCGGCAGGGGGGAGCGCCACACTGCCAAACCGTCCGCCCACTGGTCCACACCACTGGGCCCCGCCCGCCGAGTAGTTACCGAAGTGCCCCGCTTCATTGCACGATGCGCAACACCCCGCGCCCGTAGCCCCGCGCCCCGCCGCCCCGGCCCGCGCGCGGCCACGGCGCACCCGGGGCGCAAAGCCCCGCACACCACCCGCAGTCGAGACAAAGCTCACCCAGTATGGACCAGACCAATCCGACAACTGGACTAGACCTCTTCGACCCGCCCAAGGGAAACTGTCCTCCGTGAAGCACGTCATCGCACTCGATGTAGGCGGCACCGGCATGAAGGCCGCGCTGCTCGCCCAGGACGGCTCCGTGCTGTTCGAAGCACGCCGACCGACCGGGCGGGAGCACGGCACCGACGCCGTCGTCGCCGCCATCCTCGACTTCGCCGCCGACCTCGCGGACGAGGGCCGCAGCCGCTTCGGCACCGCCCCGCTCGCGGCCGGCGTCGCCGTCCCCGGCACGATCGACGAGAAGAACGGCATCGCGGTCTACTCCGCCAACCTCGGCTGGCGCGACCTCCCGCTGCGCAAGCTGCTCGGAGAGCGCCTGACCGGCGACGGCGGCACCGCGATGCCGGTGGCCCTCGGCCACGACGTGCGCTCGGGCGGCCTGGCCGAGGGCCGGCTCGGTGCCGGCCGGGGCGTCGACCGCTTCCTGTTCATCGCGCTGGGCACCGGCATCGCCGGCGCCATCGGCATCAGCGGCCGGATCGAGGCCGGAGCGCACGGCTACGGCGGCGAGATCGGCCACGTCGTGGTCCGCCCGGGCGGACCGCAGTGCGGCTGCGGCGCCCGCGGCTGCCTGGAGACGCTGGCCTCCGCCTCCGCCGTCTCCCGCGCCTGGGCCGAGGCCAGCGGCGACCCCGACGCCGACGCGGCATCCTGCGCCGCCGCGGTGGACGCCGGGGACGACCGCGCCCTCGCGGTCTGGCGGAACGCGATCGACGCCCTGGCCGACGGCATCGTGCTCGCCCAGAGCCTGCTCGACCCGTCGACGGTGATCGTCGGCGGCGGGCTGGCCGAGGCCGGTGACACGCTCTTCACTCCGCTGCGCGCGGCGGTCACCGAGCGGCTGACCTTCCAGATGCCCCCGAAGGTCGTACCCGCCATGCTCAAAGACACCGCCGCGTCCCTGGGCGCTGGCCTGCTCGCCTGGGATCTGCTCTCACTGGAGGTGACCGCGTGACCACCGCGGACCGTGACCGTACCGCCCTGGCCGGCGCCCGACTCGTCCTGCCCGGTGGCGTCGTCGAGGGCGACCGCCTGGCCATCGAGGGCGACCGGATCGCCGGCCTCGGCGGCGAGACCGAACCCGGCGACCTCGACCTGACCGGCTTCACCGTCGTT
>NZ_JAFLNG010000807.1 GCF_017427025.1 Streptomyces sp. FH025 | reverse complement strand
ACTCGTCGTGCGCCCGTCGGGCCACGAACGGGGGCGCGTAGCTCAGTGGTAGAGCGCTGCTCTTACAAAGCAGATGTCGGCGGTTCGAAACCGTCCGCGCCCACCCACCCGAAGGGCCAGTTCGGAGGCAACATCCTCCCGAACTGGCCCTTGATCGTTTCCGGGCTCCTACTCCTCCCGTGCCACCCACGTGCCAGATGCCCCCGGCTGCCCGAGCGCTTGGCGGACGGCCTCACCCATACGGTCGGCGATGGCGCGGTCCCGGTCGCTGGTCATGTGCTGGTAGATCAGCGCGGCCCGGGTGTTGCTGTGACCCTCGTGCCTCAGGGGTCTTGGCTACGCGGTATGAAGGAGACTTCCGTTTCGAACGACTGGGGGGATCGTCTGATGGACTTGCGTGACTACCTGCTGAACGTCGCCCGCACCTACGATCGGCATGCTCCGATGAACTCGGCCGCTCAGCGGCTGCTGCGTAACGCCAAGGACCATCTTCGGGACCTCACCCCGGCGGGCTACCGGGTCCGAGGCAGTGGGGGTATGGGTACTCCGACATTTACGCCTTGGATAGGCGTATTCCATCCGGACGAGACTGACGATCCCGGCCAGGGCCTGTACATCGTGTACTTGTTTGCCGAAGACCTAACGAGCGTAACGCTGATGCTCAATCAAGGGGTCACCCGCCTGAGCAAGGAACTGGCGGGGCGTTCCAACCGGCAGGACGAGCTCAGGGACTGGTTGAGGCGGGATGCTGAATCGTTCCGCCAGGCGGTGCCCGCCACGTTGCTCGAGGGTTGGGATACCGCTGTAGATCTGGGATCCAACGGCTGGCGCCAGCGGGCATATGAGGCCGGCAGCGTCGTGGCTAGGCGCTACAACATTGAGGACCTGCCGTCCGAAGTGGGGCTGCGGGCTGACCTGTGGCACCTGGCCGACATCTACCAGCGCGCTGTCGAAAGCCGTGACACGCCCTTTGCCAGCGGGGCCGACGTGGCAGTGCTCGACCCTAGTTCCCGTGTTGAGCCGGAGGAGGGCACGGATCCGCTGCGAGACTTCTACCCGAAGGACGATGCTGACTACGTCGCCCATCTCGTCGGCCGAAGGATCCGCAAGAAGCGCCGACACGAGACCTTGATCGCCGAGTTCGGTCCGGCCTTGGCCGGGGCCGGGTTCCGTGTGACCACTGACGTCCACCCGCGTGACCTCATGCTCCATCGAGGTGGCGATAGCTGGCTGGTGGAAGCCAAGGTCGTCTACAACGGGAACGCCACGGCAGCGGTTCGGGAGGCCGTGGGGCAACTCCTTTCCTACAGGCACTTCCTGCACCCGGACCCGCCGGCGCCGCGCCTAGTGGCCCTCTTCACTGAGACGGTCGGGGAAGGGTACGCGGCGTTCCTCGAAACCCTGGGCATCGCTGCGGTGTGGAAGGGGCCAGGGGGCTGGGAAGGGTCCGCCGCTGCGGTTCAGGACGGACTCGTCCCCGTGTCATAGCGGTATCGCTGGTCTGACCGGGGGCGGCTGATTGTTTGGGACGCTGCTGACGGTAGAACCTGACGGCAACGCCGGTGGACATGAGACGGCAGGAGGCAGCGCCTGGCTGGCGGGTCACAACTCAGATGTCGGCGGTTCGACACTGTCCGCGCCCACCCATGGAAGGGCCAGTTCGGAGGCTTGATCCTTCCGAACTGGCCCTTGGCCGTTTCCGGACTCCTACACGTCCCGCGCTACCCGCGTGCCAGATGCCCCCGGCGGCGTCCCCTGCTCGCCGAGCGCTTGGCGGACGGCTTCACCCATCCGGTCGGCGATTGCGCGGTCCCGGTCGCCGGTCATGTGCTGGTAGATCAGCGCGGCGCGGGTGCTGCTGTGGCCCATCCTGGTCATGAGCTCGCGGGTGCTGGCGCCGTTCTGCGAGGCGAGGGTGTTCCCGGTGTGGCGGAGGTAGTGGAAGTGGGCGTCCTCGCTCACCTTGGCGGCGGTGCGGGCCTTGATCCAGTCGTCGCGGAAGTTGCTCCGGCGGAGCTTGCCGCCGCGGGGTCCGATGAACAGGTGCCCATCCGGGCCGGGGCCCGCGTAGAGGTCGAGGTGGTGCGCCAGCTCATCGACGATCTCGGCGGGGAAGGCGACGGGGCGGAAGCCCGCACGACTCTTCGGCGCCTTGTCGTAGAGCCGGCCACTGTTCAGCTCCGCCTGGTTGCGCTGCACCCGGACGAGCCGGTTCGCGAGGTCGACGTCCCGTCGGCGGAGCGTGGCCAGTTCGCCGAAGCGGAGTGTGGTGAACGCGGTCAGCAGCACCAGGGCCCGCCAGCGCGGACCGATCGCGTCGGCGACGGCGAACACCTCGGTCACCGTGAGCACGGGCCGCTCCGGCACGTCGTAGGTGTCGGCCCCCTTGATCCGGCACGGGTTGCGCTGGATCAGCTCGTCGTCCACGGCAGTGTTCATGATCGCCCGCAGCAGTTGGTACGCCTTGACGACGGACGGGTCGCCGGCCCCGCCGTCGAGGAGGTTCGACCGCCAGGTACGGACGCGCGCCGGGGTGATCTCGGAGATCGTCCGATGGCCCAACCCAGGCTGGATGTACTAGCGGAGCGTGATGGCGTACCGCTCGCGCGTGCTCTCCTCCAACTTGCGATCCCGCAGCCAGGCGGCGGCGAAGTCCGCCAACTTGACCTTCCCGGCGTCCGGATCGGCCCACTTGTCGCGCTTGATGTCCGCCTCGATCAGGGTGAGCGCGACCTCGGCGTCCGTCTTGGTCGGGTAGGTCTCCTCACCCTTCCGGGTCAGGCCGGTGACCGGGTCCGGATAGCGGATCTGCCAGCGGCCGGAGGGCAGTTGGCGGACCGAGCCGAAGCGTCGGCGTTTTCTCTTGGCGTTCGCCATCAGGCAGCCCTCCTGAGCTGTGTGCGCCGGACGGTGGCCGGCTAGACGGTACGAGCGGTGATGGACTCGGCGATGGCCGAGGCCGGGATGCGGACGTGGCGTCCGAGCTTCACGAAGGCGATGCGTCGCTCGGCGATCAGCCGGCGGGGGAACCGCTCGGTGGTCCCGAGCAGTTCGGCAGCCTGGGCGGTGGTCAGGAGGGGGTCCGGGGGTGTCATGCTGCCTTCCTCTCGGGAGTGATGGC
>NZ_JAFLNG010000806.1 GCF_017427025.1 Streptomyces sp. FH025 | reverse complement strand
GGTCCCAGGACGGAAGCGGCCACCACGGGGGCGTGCTGGACGCGCTGGGGCTGGGCGGGGTTCCCGTGACGGTGGCGGTCTCGCTGCTGGTCGCGCTCGCCTGGTTCGTCAGCCTGGCCGGCACCGTCCTCACCTCGGGGGCACCGGCGCGCGGCGGCGTGTTCGCCGTCGCGCTGGTCGCCTCCTGGGCGGGGACGAGGGCCATCGTCCGGCCGCTGTCGCGGCTGTTCCCGGAGGAGCGGCCGGTCACCCGGGGGGACTTCGTCGGGCGGGTCTGCGTGATCCGCACCGGCCGGGTGACCGCCGACTTCGGTCAGGCCGAGGTCGCCGCCGAGGACGGCTCCACCGCGACCGTGCAGGTCCGCACGCCGGAGCCCGATCCGGGGCTGACGGCCGGCCGCACCGCCCTGATCTACGACTACGACGCGGACGGCGAACACTTCCTGGTGGCACCGTTCGATCCGCCGACATCCTGACACCAAGTCAACTCCAGTCGGACACAACCAACTTCGCACCACCGTCTCGTCAAAGGACTCCGTGATGGACACCATCGCCGTGGGTTTCGGCGTGCTCGTCGCCGTCGTGCTGCTCATCGTCTTCGCCCTGCTGCTGCTCGTGGGGCGCCTGTTCCAGAAGGTCGAGCAGGGCAAGGCGCTGATCGTCTCCCGGACGAAGAAGGTGGACGTCACCTTCACCGGCACGATCGTCCTGCCGATCCTGCACAAGGCCGAGCTGATGGACATCACCGCGAAGACGGTGGAGATCCACCGGGCCGGCCGGGACGGGCTGATCTGCCGGGACAACATCCGGGCGGACATCCGGATCTCCTTCTTCGTCCGGGTGAACAAGACCGTCGAGGACGTCGTCAAGGTCGCGCAGTCGATCGGCACCGCCCGGGCCAGTGACCCGCAGGCGATCCAGGAGTTCTTCGCCGTCAAGTTCGCCGAGGCGCTCAAGACCGTCGGCAAGCAGCTCGACTTCACCGACCTGTACACCCACCGGCACGAGTTCCGGGACCAGATCATCGCGGTCATCGGCACCGACCTCAACGGCTACACCCTCGAGGACGCGGCCATCGACCACCTGGAACAGACCCCGATGAACCAGCTGGACGCCTCCAACATCCTGGACGCCCAGGGCATCCGCAAGATCACCGAGCTGACCGCGATCGAGCACGTGCGCACCAACGAGTACCAGCGCACCGAGGAGAAGGAGATCACCCGGCAGAACGTGGACGCCCGGGAGGCCGTCCTGGAGCTCGAACGCCGCCAGGCCGACGCCGAGATCCGCCAGCGCCGCGAGATCGAGACCCTGCGGGCCAAGGAGGACGCGGTGGTCGCCCGGGTGCAGGAGGAGGAGCGGCTGAACGCTCAGACCGCCTTCCTGCGCACCGAGGAACTGCTCGGCGTGCAGCGGGAGAACCAGGCCCGCGAGGTCGCGGTGGCGCAGAAGAACCGCGAGCGGGTGATCGCGGTGGAGAACGAGCGGATCGAGAAGGACCGCCTGCTGGAGGTCGTCGGCCGCGAGCGGGAGACCGAACTCGCCCTCATCGCCAAGGAGAAGGAGGTCGAGTCCCGCCGCCGGGAGGTCGCCGACGTGGTCCGCGAGCGGGTCGCGGTCGACCGCACCGTCGCCGAGCAGGAGGAGGCCGTCAAGACGCTGCGCGCCACCGAGGAGGCCGAGCGGATGCGCAAGGCCGTGGTCATCCAGGCCGAGGCCGAGGCGCAGGAGAAGCTCGTCAAGGACATCAAGGCCGCCGAGGCCGCCGAGCAGGCCGCCGCACACAAGGCCCGCGAGGCGCTGGTGCTGGCCGAGGCCCGGCAGCAGGCCGCCGAGCTGGACGCGGCCGCCAAGGTCCGCCTCGCCGAGGGCATCCGGGCGGAGGCCGCCGCCGAGGGGCTGGCCCGGGTGCAGGTGCGCGAGCAGGAGGCCGCGGCCGTGGAGAAGGTGGGCCGCGCCGAGGCCGCCGTCCAGACCGAGAAGGCGAAGGCCGCCGCGCTGGAGGTCGGCGCCAAGCTGAAGGCGGAGGCCGAGGGCCTGACCGAGAAGGCCGCGGCGATGGCCAAGCTGGACGAGGCCTCGCGCGAGCACGAGGAGTACCGGCTGCGGCTGGCCGCCGAGAAGGACGTCCGCCTCGCCGGGCTGGACACGCAGCGGCAGATCGCCGAGGCGCAGGCCGCGCTGGTCGCGGCCGGGCTGGAGAAGGCCAAGATCGACATCGTCGGCGGGGACTCGGTGTTCTTCGACAAGCTGGTGCAGTCGGTGACGGCCGGCAAGAGCGTGGACGCCTTCGTCGGCCACTCGCAGACCGCCCAGACCCTGGCCGGGCCCTGGCTGGACGGGCGGGCCAGCTTCACCGAGGACCTCACCCGGGTGCTCTCCTCCGTCTCCACGGCGGACGTGCAGAACTTGACGGTCTCCGCGCTGCTGTTGAAGCTGATCGGCGCCGGCGGCGGCGAGCAGGCCGGGCAGCTGCGCCAACTGCTGGACTCCGCGAAGAAGTTGGGCATCGCGGAGACCCCGATCGGGGCGCTGGCCGCCGCGAACGGCAGCAAGTAGTCACCCGCTGAGCATCCAAGTGCCCGAGGACCCGAGGAACTGACCGTGGACGCCTCCGAAGCCCGGCTCGACGCCGGCACCTACGAGGTCCTGCGCGACCGGCTCGCCCGGTCCGCCGCCGAACTCGCCGACCGTGCGCAGGCGTTGAACGCCCGCCGGGTCGCCGAGTTCGGCGGCGGGGAGCTGCGGCTCACCGGCACCGGGCGGCTCACCACCGGCCGGGCCTGCCTGCCCCAGGACCTCACCGCCGTCGGCGGGCTGCTGCTGCTCGGCACCCGCCCCGTCGAAGTCGTGGACGGCGCCGAGGACTTCGCGGACGTCCTCAGCCTCCACCGGCCCGACGACCTCTCCCCCGCCCAGGGACCGCTGCTGGACGACCCCCGGCTGCGCCAGGACCTCGCCGACCTGCGCCGCTACTTCCGCGACGCCCGGCTGGAACGGCTGCGCCCCGTCGGCGGACGGCTGCTCGCCGTCTTCCGCACCGGCCCGGCCGCCACCGACGTCCGGGTGCTGCGCTGGCGTCTGGACGGCGACCGGGCCGACTACCAGGACGGGCGCGGCG
>NZ_JAFLNG010000805.1 GCF_017427025.1 Streptomyces sp. FH025 | reverse complement strand
CAGCCTGCGCGGCCGTCACCCTCGCGGCCGTCACCGGCTGCTCCTCCTCGGGCGGCTTCGGCGACTCATCGGCCAAGCAGGCCTCCGGCGGAAACCAGAGCCTGAACGTGCTGATCGCCACCTCCGGCGAGGCCGAGACCGCCGCGGTCAAGGCCGCCACCGCGGACTGGGCCAAGAAGACCGGCAACACCGTCACCGTGCAGATCGCCAGCGACATCAACCAGCAGCTCGGCCAGGCCTTCGCCGGCGGCAACCCGCCGGACCTCTTCTACGTCAACTCCGACCAGTTCGCGAACTACGCCAAGGGCGGCTCGCTGTACGCCTACGGGGACCAGATATCCGACGCCTCGGACTTCTCCGAGCAGCTGCGCAAGGCCTTCACCTACGACGGCAAGCTCACCTGCCTGCCCAAGGACAGCTCCACCCTGGGCCTGGCCGTCAACACCGCCATGTGGCAGCAGGCCGGCCTGACCGAGGCCGACTACCCGACCACCTGGCAGCAGCTCGCCGACGACGCCGCCAAGCTCACCAAGGACAGCGTGACCGGCCTGGTGACCGCCCCCGACTACCAGCGGCTCGGTGCCCTGATGAAGGAGGCGGGCGGCTGGATCACCAACCCCGAGCAGACCGCGATGACCGCCGACAGCCCGGCCAACAAGCAGGCGCTGGACTTCGTGCAGACCATGATGAAGGCCGGCTCGGCCAAGTACGTCTCCGAGGTGGACGCCGGCTGGGGCGGCGAGGCGCTCGGCAAGGGCAAGGCCGCGATGACCATCGAGGGCAACTGGCTCAAGGGCGCGATGGCCAAGGACTACCCGAACGTCCAGTACAAGGTGCTCCCGCTGCCCGCCGGCCCGGCCGGCCCCGGCACCCTCGCCTTCAGCAACTGCTGGGGCATCGCCGCCAAGAGCCAGCACCAGGCGGCCGGCGTCGACCTGGTCAAGCACCTCACCAGCGCCGAGCAGCAGCTGGAGTTCTCCAAGGCCTTCGGCGTGATGCCCTCGCGCACCAGCGCGCTGGCCACCTACGCCCAGCAGTACCCCGAGTCCAAGGCCTGGGTCGACGGCGTCGCCAACTCCCAGCCGCCGGTCACCATCGCCGGGTTCAACAAGGTGACCACCCAGTTCAACACCGACCTCCAGTCGCTGAAGACGGGCGACCCGGCGGCCATCCTGGGCGCCCTCCAGCGCAACGGCGAGCAGGCCATCAAGAATGCCAAGTAAGAGCACCATTGGCACGAAGCCCAGGCAGAGCCTGCGCGAGGGAGCGTGGGGCTGGCTGTTCGCCGGCCCCATGGTCCTGGTCCTCGGCCTCTTCATGGTCCTGCCGATCGCGATGGCCCTGTGGGTCAGCCTGCTGCACTGGGACGGCCAGTCCAACCCGTTCAGCGGCAGCGCGGACTTCGTCGGCCTGGACAACTACCGCCGCCTCTTCACCGTGGACGGCCTGGACCGCACGCTGTTCGCGACCTCGATGCGCAACACGCTGTACTACGTACTGCTGACCGTTCCGCTCCAGACGGTGCTGGCGCTCTTCCTCGCCATCACGGTCAACCAGCGGATGCTGCGCGGACGGGGCGCCCTGCGCACCGTGTTCTACTTCCCGTCCGTCACCAGCTCGATCGCGATCTCGACGGTCTTCCTGTTCCTGTTCCAGGGCAGCGGAGCCGTCAACCGGATGCTGGACTGGCTCGGGGTCAAGGGCCCCAACTGGTTCGCCGATCCGCGCGGGGTGATCTGGCTGGTCCTCGGCTGGTTCGGTGTGGACCAGCCCGCTCCGACCTCCGGCGGCCCGCTCGGGCTGTCCTGGTCGGAGTGGTTCGCCGGGCCCTCGATCGCGATGTGCACCCTGATCCTGATGGCGGTGTGGACCACCTCCGGCACCTTCATGCTGATCTTCCTCGCCGCCCTCCAGGACATCCCGCGCGAGCTGGAGGAGGCCGCCGCGCTCGACGGCGTCAACCGCCGCCAGTTGCTGCGCAACGTCACCCTGCCCGCGCTGCGGCCCGTCCTGTTCCTGGTGCTGACCCTCGGCCTGATCTCCACCTGGCAGGTCTTCGACCAGGTGTACGTGATGGGCAAGGGCGCACCCGGCAACACCACCCTCACGCCCGCCTACCTGTCCTACTCGTCCGGCTTCGACAACGCCGACTACGGGCAGGGCGCCGCCATCGCGTTCGTCCTGCTCGGCCTGATCCTGCTGCTCACCGCCCTCCAGCGGTGGGTCCTGCGGGAGCGGGACGGCAAGCCCCGGCGCAGCCTGAAGGGAGCCCGCCGTGCGACGCGCTGACCGCAGGCCCGTCACGGACAAGCCCGTGCTCGGCCGCTTCCCCCGGCCGCTGCGCGTCCTCGGGTACACCGCCCTGGCCGCCTTCGCGCTGCTCTACCTGCTGCCGTTCCTGCTACAGCTGGCGAACAGCTTCAAGACCGACCCGGACGCGGCCGCGCACCCGATGACGCTGCTGCCCGACGGCGGCACGCTGGCCTCCTACCGGCGGCTGTTCGGCCTCGCGGAGGGCGTGGAGAACATCCCGTTCCTGCGCTGGCTGGGCAACAGCGTGCTGGTGACCGTCCTGGTCACCGCGGGCCGGGTGCTGTTCGACTCGATGGCGGGCTACGCGCTGGCCCGGATCAGCTTCCCCGGGCGCCGGCTGCTGTTCGGCTTCGTGCTGGCCGTGATGGCGGTCCCGGGCGTGGTGCTGCTGATCCCGAAGTTCCTGGTGCTGAAGACCTTCGGCATGTTCGACACCTACAGCGGCATGGTCCTGCCGCTGCTGGTCGACGCCGCCGGGATCTTCATCATGAAGCAGTTCTTCGAGTCGGTGCCGCGCGAGATCGAGGAGGCGGCGCGGATCGACGGCGCCGGGACGTTCCGGATCTTCTGGTCGGTCGTCCTGCCGATGTCCCGGCCGTCGCTGATCACGCTCACCGTGCTCTCCTTCCAGGGCTCCTGGAACGAGTTCACCCACTTCCTGGTCTCCACCCAGTCCAGCGAGCACGACACCCTGACCACCGGCCTGGCGCACTTCGTCTCCGGCGGCCTCGGCTCCGGAACGCAGTACCCGCTCAAGCTGGCGGCGGCGCTGGTCGCCACCCTCCCGGTGGCGGTGCTGTTCTTCCTCTTCC
>NZ_JAFLNG010000804.1 GCF_017427025.1 Streptomyces sp. FH025 | reverse complement strand
CTTCGGCGACCGCGGCCTCCCAGCGGAGGCCACCGGCCCGGGGCAGGCTTGCGAACAGACACCTCCTCCCGGCCGGAAGGGAGCCCTCATGTCCTCCCGGAACGGCACACGCTCAAAAACACAGGCGTCTCCGCGCTGCTGCTGCGGATCACCGCTAGCGGTCCCGCCCCGCCCGCAGGGCGGCCGGGGTGAGGCCGGTGTGCAGGCGCATGGTGCGGGTGAGGTGGCTCTGGTCGGCGAAGCCGCAGAGCCGGGCGATCGCGGCGATCGGGGTGTCGGTGGTGAGCAGGGCCCGGCGGGCGCGTTCCAGGCGCAGCCGGACGAGGTACTGGTGCGGGGACTGGCCGGTGGACGCGCGGAAGGCCCGGGTGAAGTGGGAGGCGCTGACGCCCGCGACGGCGGCGAGTTCGGGCAGCGGGAGCCGGCCGTCGAGTGAGCCGTTCATGTGGTCGATGACCCGGTTCAGCCGCTTGGGGGCCAGCCCGCCCTCGCGCTCGGGCAGGGCGGGGCCACGAGTGGCGGCGGTGCGGATCAGGTGGGCGGCGAGCGCCTGGAGCATCGACTGCGCGTAGAGCGGGTCGGCGGGTTGCGGGCCCTCGTACTCGGCGACCAGGCGCTCGACCAGCATGCCCAGGAACGGGTCGGTGACGTGGAAGCGCGGGGTGAGCTCGAGCGGTCCCGGCAGGTCGCTCTCGGTGGCGAGTTTCTCCAGCCAAGCCGGTTCGAGGGCCACCAGCATCAGCTCGGCGTCCTGTTCCCAGCGCGGGCGCGAGGCCCAGCCCGCCGGGTTGACCAGCGCCTGGCCCCGGTGGAAGCGCTCCCGCCGGGGGCGGCCGTCCGCGGACCAGCGCAGGTCGGCCGGGCCTCCCGTGTGGACCACCACGACGTGCCGGGACGGCCCGTCCGCCGCCTCTCCCCCGCCGGCCCGCTCCAGTCCGCGCTCGACCACGCCCTCGTCGAGGTCCGCGCCGCTGCCGGAGAGCCGGACCAGGTGCGGCTTGATCGCCGAAACGGTCGGGCTCTCGGACTTCGCGGGTGTCTCCATACCGTCGATTGTGGTCCGTCCGGGTGAGGAGCGCCGAACCGGCACGACGGCCACCGAGCGTGTCGGCCGGGATCATGAGCGGTTTGTTCCATGATCCGCTCGATCGTTCAAGCCCGGGGCCGCGCCCTCGGCGGACAGTGGTCGGGCGAACAACCCCCTCATCAGGCGAGGAGCCGAAGATCATGAGCAACAACCACTCCCTCACCGGCAAGGTCGTCCTGGTCGGCGCCGGCGCGAAGAACCTCGGCGGGCTGATCAGCCGCTCGGTCGGCGCGGACGGCGCCAAGGTCGTCGTGCACTACCACTCCGCCGCGACCGCGCCGGACGCCGAGGCGACGGTCGCCGCCGTCAAGGCATCCGGCGGCGAGGCGGTGGCCGTCCAGGGCGACCTGACGAAGGTCGCGGACGTGGAGCGCGTCTTCGCCACCGCGAAGGACGCCTTCGGCGGTGTCGACGTCGCGGTCAACACGGCGGGCATGGTGCTGCGCAAGCCGATCGTCGAGACGACGGAGGCCGAGTACGACCTGATGCACGCGGTCAACGCCAAGGCCGCGTACTTCTTCATCCGCGAGGCCGGCAAGCAGCTCAACGACGGCGGCAGGATCATCACCATCGTGACCTCGCTGCTGGCCGCCTTCACCGACGGCTACTCCACCTACGCCGGGGCGAAGGCCCCCGTCGAGCACTACACCCGGGCCGCGGCCAAGGAGTTCGCCGCACGCGGGATCTCGGTGAACAACATCGCCCCGGGCCCGATGGACACCCCGTTCTTCTACGGCCAGGAGACCCCGGAGCGGGTCGCCTTCCACAAGTCCCAGGCGATGGGCGACCAGCTGACCAAGATCGAGGACATCGCCCCGATCGTGACGTTCCTCGCCACCGACGGCGGGTGGATCACCGGCCAGACCCTCTTCGCCAACGGCGGCTACACCACCCGCTGAGGCCACCCGGGGGGAGGTCCGTACAGCGGGGGTCCGAACGGCCGGGGGTCTGTCCCGTACGGCCGGGAGGTCTGTACCGCCGGAAGGTCCGTACCGCCGGCGTTCCGTGCGGCCGGGGCCGAGTGCCCCGGCCGCACGTCCGGCGTGGTCGTCCGCTCCGTGCCTACGCGCCGACGGGGCCGCTCAGCGCCTGGCGGCGGTGGTCGCGGGGCGAGAGCCCGTAGACGCTCTTGAAGGCGCGGGCGAAGTCGTCCGCACGGGGGATGCCGCAGCGGGCGGCGATGACCTGGACCGGCAGACCGCGCAGCGCGGGGTCGGCCAGCTCGCGGTGCGCCTTCCTCAGCCGCTGCCTGCGGATGAACGCGGCGACGGTCTCGCCCTGCGACTCCGGAGTGAAGAGGCGGTGCAGGTAGCTGACGGAGACGTGGTGGGCGGCGGCGACCACGGCCGGGGTCAGGTCGGGGTCGTGGAGGTTGTGCCGGATGAACGACCGGACGTTCTCCACCAGGGCCCGATGCCGGGCGTCCGGCGACAACATCCGCTCGGCGTCGAGCTCGCAGGCCATCCACGCCGCCACGAGGTCGACCACGACGGTTCCGAGCCGGGACGCCTCGGCCGGCCGCAGCCCGGGGGCCTGCCGGTACAGGCCGCGCGTGAACTCGGCGAGCAGCGCGCCGGCGCCGTTCTGCCCGAGGGTCTTGCGGCCCAGCAGATCGCGCCACTGGCGGCGGGGAATCGGCAGCAGCGACGCCGGGACGTCGATGCCCACGCCTTCGACCCGGGGTTCCGCCGGGCCGGTGCCGGGGGTGCCGATGGCGAGGGATTCGTATGAATGGGAACTGTTGGCCAGGAGGAGGTCGCCGGGCCCGTAGACCTCGGTCCGGTCGGTGTGGTGCCTCATCGTCATGGTGCCGCTGAGCAGAAGTGTCAGGTGGATCAGCTCCGGATCCGACCGCCGGACCATGCGGTCGGTGCGCCGGAACGACGCGGACGGGAAGGACGTCCCCAGCAGGACCGCCGGACCCAGCACCGAACGCTGCAGCTGTCCCGCGAAGCTGTCGGCGTCAGCGCTGCTCACGGCGCAGTCCCGCGTCCGGGTGATCGCGTCCCGCCAGTGGTCGAAACGGTCCGTGGACACAC
>NZ_JAFLNG010000803.1 GCF_017427025.1 Streptomyces sp. FH025 | reverse complement strand
AGTACCTCGAATCCCCGATGGCCGCCGGCAAGGTCGAGTTCGGCGGCGGCGCGGCCGACTACCGCTTCGACGGCGCCACCGGCGCGTACAACTCCACCGACCACTCGCTGACCGCCGGATTCAACGGCTCGGTACGCTTCCTCGGCCACCCCGGCAAGGACGGCTGGGCACTCGACACCACGCTCTCCAAGCTGGGCCTGGCCATCGACCGCGACGGCGCCTTCCTGACCGCCGACGTCAACGGCAAGTCCCCGGACGGAAGGCCGACCTCGCTCAGCGGCGCACGGATCGCCAAGCTCGACGTCCCGGCATCGGCCCTGAAGCCGGTCAACGGTGTGGTGACGCTCACCGGCGTCCCGGCCACGCTCACCGCCGAGGGCGTCCCGGTCTTCTCCAACTACCCGGCGGGTACGGCCCTGGACCCGGTCAGCGCGACCCTGGCCTTCGACAAGGACGCCAAGCTTCCGACCACTTCGCCCGCCGGCTCGTCCGGCACCGGAGGCGGCGCCGGTTCGGCCGCGGGTGGCCAGGATTCGGGTAGCGGTACGACCGGTGGCCCCTCGCTGACCAGCACCGGTCTGAGCGGTGCGGGCGGCGGCCTGCTGGCCTCCACCGGTGCGGACACCCCGGTGGCCCCGCTGCTGGCCACCGCGGCCGGGCTGCTGCTGGCCGGCGGAGGCGCCACCGTGCTGGTGCGCAACCGCCGCGGCGGCGCGCAGGTCTGACGCCGGATCGAAGACGCGGGGCCGGCCCGGGCGAGCAGCCGCTCGCCCGGGCCGGCCCCTTGGCGTTTGAAGGCCGCTGACTCGGGTGCTGATTCTGGCCAAGTTCGACAAAGCGTGCCGAGGCTGTGACCGTCCTGTGTAGCTTCGAGAAATCCGGAAGGTGCCGTTCGTCTTCGGTCCAGGCGCTCCAAGTCCTGGCTGCCTCAACGGAGTTACCTTCATCTTCTTTGCAGGCGGGAATCGTCATGAGTACCCCGAGCACCGGAACACCTGCCACCAACCCGTCGGCGACCCCGGCGAGTGCGACGCCCTCGTTCGAAGTGGACCGGGCGATGCTCGACGGAGCGACGCCGAAGGACCTGCTGCCGACCACCGGCAACTACCCGGTGGAGATCGTCCGGTACCGCTCCGTGGTGCTCACCGACATCCCCGGGGCGAAGCCGGCGCGCAAACTGACCGGCGCGATCGACCTCGGCGAGGAGAACCTGCCGTTCTACGACCGCCCGGCCGAGGGCATGATCGTCACGACGGAGCAGAGCTGGTCGGCCCAGGGCGTCACACTCGGCCGGTTACTGCACAGCCTCGCGCTCGCGCCCGGTGAGAGCACCAAGGTCGCGGTCGTCGACTGGCAGCGCACCACCAAGGCCACCGGCACCGAGACGACGGCCGAGGCCGACACCCTCTCCAGCACCACCGACCAGGCCCGGTCGATCAGCGAGGTCGCAAACGCGATAGCCCTCGAGGAGCAGCACGGCAGCTCCCAGGCGTTCCAGGTGAGCAGGTCGTCCAGCTCCGGCGGCAGCATCGGGGTCTCGTTCTTCGGCATCGGTGGCGGCGGTTCCTGGAGCGAGTCGTCGAACACGGGCTTCGCGACTGCGGTGTCGCGCTCGACCGGCGTGAAGTCGGTCGCGGAGGAGGCGACGCAGCGCATCAGCGCCCGGACCCAGCAGCTGGCGACCGCGGCCCGCAGCCGGAACATGACGGTCGTGCGCGAGACGACGCAGTCGGAGAAGGATCAGGTCCTCACCCGCGTCGTCACCAACTACAACCACATGCACGCGATGTCGGTGCAGTACTACGAGGTCGTCCAGGTCTACAACGTGACGACCAGGCCGACCAAACTGGAACGCTGTCTGTTCATCCCGCTGCAGGAGCTCAACTTCAACTACTCCAGCCTGCAGCGGTACAAGGAGGTGCTCGCCTCGGTGGCGCCGGCCGACTGGGCGGCGAAGATCCGGGCCGCGAACCCCTTCGACACGGCCGTGCGCAAGCTCGACGCGTGCACCGCGCCGGAGGCGCCGCCCGGCCAGGACTTCGATGGGGTGGACCTGGCCGACCTCACCGCTTCGGCCGCGGGCGTGTACGGGGTGCGCAAGAACGACGGCAGCCCGGTCCGGTTCGATCCGGCGGCCCGGCAGTGGAACCCGCTGCCCACCACCGGACTGGACAGCAGCCTGATCCGCATCGCGCCGGGCAAGAACATCGTCTGGGCGCTCAGGGCCGACAACACGGTCGTGCAGTTCGACGGGACCACCTGGCAGACCGACCCGCAGGCCCCGACGGGGCTGAGCCTCGCCTGCGGCACGGACGACGTGCTCTACGTCGTCGCCGCCACGGACAACATGCTCTGGCAGCGCCCCGTGAACGGCACCTGGCAGAACCTGAACGTCGCGGCCGACGAGGTCGCCGTCGTCGGCAAGGACAAGGTCTGGTACGCCCGACAGGGGCGGGCCTTCGCGCGCACCGGCACCACCTGGTCGGAGCGGAATCCGTCCCTGACGAACGTGCAGCGCCTGTCCGCCGCCGCGGACGGCATACTCTTCGCCACCACGACCGAGGGCAAGGTCGCCATAGTGGACCCCGGTACGCTGAACGCGGCCACCACCGGCATCAAGAGCCTCGCTCAAGCGCTGGCCAGTGGGCCGACGACGACGAAAATCGTCTCGTCCGTCAGCGGAGACTACTGGGTGACTCGCAACAACGGGACCCTCTTCCGCCTCCTCGGCGTGGCACGAGAGACGCCGGTGCCCTTCGACGTCCCGCCGAAGGCCGATTCCCCCTACGCGACCAAGATCGACGCCTGGTACGACGAGGTCGGAATCCGCAGCATCCAGGTGGTCTTCCAGGGCCAGACCTTCCGCTGCGGCGACACCGGGGGCTCCGGCGTCCAGCAGCGTACGTCCTACACCTTCCCCGGCGGCGACAAGCTGATCTCCGTCGACGCCTGGTCCGGCACGGGCGCCCGCGGCAGCCTCGCCGGGCTGCGCCTGACGATGACCTCGGGCGTGGCCAATTTCGGGATCGCCGCGACCACCAGCGTCCTGCCGGACCTGACGGAGGACGCCGGCGGCGCGGCCATCTGCGGGCTGTTCGGTGCGACGGTGAAGTCCGACAGCCGCACCTACG
>NZ_JAFLNG010000802.1 GCF_017427025.1 Streptomyces sp. FH025 | reverse complement strand
GGCGCTGCCCGAGGTCCTGCGGCGGCTCGCCGAGCAGGAGGGCGTGCGCGCCCTGCTGCTGACCGGCGCCGGGAACACCTTCAGCGCCGGCGCGGACATCACCGAACTCGCCGAGGTGTACGGCGATCCGCAGCGCGCGGACGCCTACCACGCGATCAACGTGGCCGCCGAGGAGGCGCTGGCGGCGTTCCCGCACCCGACGCTCGCCGTGGTGCACGGCGCCTGCGTGGGCGGCGGCTGCCAACTGGCCGTCGCCTGCGACCTGCGTTTCGTCGCCGAGGACGCCCGGCTGGGGATCACCCCGGCCAAGCTCGGCGTGGTGTACCCGGCGGTGCCGACCCTGCGGCTGGCCCGGCTGGTCGGCCCGGCGCGGGCCAAGTACCTGCTGTTCTCCGGGGAGTTGGTGTCCGGCCGGGACGCACTGCCGCTGGGTCTCGCCGAGCGGGTCCTGCCGGACGCCGAACTGGACGCCGCCGCGCTGGAGTTCGCCCGGCTGCTGACCACCCGCTCGACCCAGACCATCGGCGCGGTGAAGGCCGCGCTGGCCACCCCGCCGGGGCGGACGGCCGAGGAGCACGCGGCCGAGGCGCTGGAGCCGTGGGAGCGCCGCTCGCGGGAGGCCTCGGACGTGCACGAGGGCCTGGCCGCCTTCCTGGAGGGCCGCCCAGCGCGGTTCTGAACCACCACGGTTCCGGGCCCGCTGCGGCCCTGAGCCACCCGTCCCGGGAAGCGGGATCACCCCTGGAAATATGATCGTCCGGCAATCGCCACCCGGACCCCGCCAGGAGCGCTCCCCCCATGACCACCGAGGCCATGACCACCGAGGCAGTGTCCGCCGAGGCCGTGTCCACTGAGGCCACCGCCAGCGAGGCCGTGTCCGCTGAGGCCACGGCCGCCCCCACCAGCCGGACGATCTGGGCACGCCGGGTCACCGACGGCGTCGAACCGAAGAACGTCATCATCGCGGTCTGCCTGCTGATGGGCACCGTCCGCTACGGCTGGACCGGCCTCGGCTGGGCCGCCTTCGCCGCGCTGTTCGCGGCGGTCATCCCGACCCTGTTCATCCAGCGCGGCATCCGCAAGGGCACCCTGGAGGACCGCCACGTCGGCCACCGGCAGCGCCGGCTGACCGTCATCCCGTTCATCATGGGCTCGGTGCTGACCAGCTTCGCGGTGATGCTCGGGCTGGACGCCCCCGGCGACCTGACCGCGATGGTGGCGGCGATGTTCGCCTCGCTGATCCCGATCCTGGTGATCACCGTCTGGTGGAAGGTCTCCGTGCACACCGCCGTCGCCAGCGGCGCGGTGGTCTGCCTCGGCATCGCGCTCGGCCCGCTGTGGCTGCTGCTCTACCCGATGGTCGCGCTGATCGGCTGGTCCCGGGTGGTGCTGCGGGACCACACCGCCGCGCAGACGGTCGTCGGCGCGGCGGTGGGCGCCCTCACCGCCGGGCTCACCTTCTGGCTGGCACGCTGAGTCAGCGGATCGGCATCCCCGAGATCGCCCGGGCGATGACCAGCCGCTGGATCTCGCTGGTCCCCTCGAAGATCGAGTAGATCGCGCTGTCCCGGTGCATCCGCTCCACCGGGTACTCCCGGGTGAAGCCGTTGCCGCCGAGGATCTGCATCGCCTGCGCGGTGACGAACTTGGCCGTCTCGCCCGCGTACAGCTTGGACATCGAGCCCTCGGCCGCGGTGAACGGCCGGTTGTTGACCGCCATCCAGGACGCCCGCCACACCAGCAGCCGGGCTGCGTCGATCCGGGTCTTCATGTCGGCGAGCTGGAAGGCCACGCCCTGGTTGTCGATGATCGGCCGGCCGAACTGCTCGCGGGTCCTCGCGTAGTCCAGCGCCACCTCGTACGCGGCCCGGGCGATGCCGATCGCCTGCGCGCCGACGGCCGGGCGGGAAGCCTCGAAGGTGGCCATCGCCGCATTGCCCTTGCCGCCCGGGCGCTTGACGCCCTCGCGGGCCCGGGCCAGCCGCTCGTCCAGCTTCTCCTTGCCGCCGAGCAGGCAGCCGCCCGGCACCCGGACGCCGTCCAGCACCACCTCGGCCGTGTGCGAGGCGCGGATGCCGTGCTTCTTGAACTTCTGGCCCTGGCTCAGCCCCGGGGTGCCCGGCGGAACGACGAAGGAGGCCTGGCCCTTGGCCCCGAGCTCCGGGTCGACGGTGGCGACCACGACGTGGACGGCGGCGATCCCGCCGTTGGTGGCCCAGGTCTTGGTGCCGTTCAGCACCCACTCGTCCTTGGCCTGGTCGTACACCGCCCGGGTGCGCAGCGCCGAGACGTCGGAGCCGGCGTCCGGCTCGGAGGAGCAGAACGCGGCCACCTTGACGTCGTCCGGGGTGCCGAACATCTGCGGGGTCCAGGTGCCGATCTGCTCGTCGGTGCCGTTGGCGAGCACCGCGACGGCGGCCAGCGTGGTGCCGACGATGGACAGCCCGATGCCCGCGTCGCCCCAGAACAGCTCCTCCATGGCGATCGGGATGCCGACACCGGAGGGGTCGAAGTACTGCTGCGCGTAGAAGTCCAGCGAGTAGATGCCCAGCTTGGCGGCCTCCTGGATGATCGGCCAGGGCGTCTCCTCGCGCTCGTCCCACTCGGCCGCGGCGGGGCGGATCACGTCGGCGGCGAAGCCGTGCAGCCAGTCGCGTACGGCGAGCTGGTCCGCGCCCGGGTCCAGCGAGAACGTGCTGCTCATGGTGCTTGCCTCCGAGGAAGGGGTACGGCCGACCAGGGTGTTACCTCCGGTAACATGCCGGGAGTCTGCTACTGATTGGTAACCGGTGTCAACGCCCACGCCACCCGAAGCACCCGAGGAGCAGCACATGTCCCGAGAGCCCCGCCGCGAGCAACTGCTCAACGCCGCCGACCGGGTCATCCAGCGCGACGGGCCGAGCGCCAGCATGAACGCCATCGCCGCCGAGGCCGGCATCACCAAGCCGATCCTCTACCGGCACTTCGGCGACCGGAACGGCCTGATCGGCGCCCTCACCGAACGCCACACCAGCGGCCTGCTGGCCGCCATCCGGGCCGCCCTCGCCGAACCGCTTGAGCGCCGCGACCGGGTCGAGCACGTGCTGGACACCTACCTCGCCGGGATCGAGGCCCGCCCGCAGGTCTACCGGCTG
>NZ_JAFLNG010000801.1 GCF_017427025.1 Streptomyces sp. FH025 | reverse complement strand
CGCGGCCGTCCAGGCCCGCCACTCGCCGAGGGTGCGGATCGAGCGGTCGCCGCCGAACCGGTGGACCGCGAGCGGCAGCAGCGTGCCCAGCGAGCCGAGCACCACCAGCAGCGCGGCGGCCACCGCCTTGGCGCCGTCGCCCGCCGGAGCGGCGGCGATCGAGGCGGCGCCGCCGACGGCCGGGAGCAGGGTCTTGGGATGGGCCGCGACCAGGAGCGCGGCGAGGCCGGCGGAGCGGGCGGCGCTGAGGCGGTCGATGGCCAGCAGCCAGGTCGGCGGAGCCGTGACGTGCCCCGGGCGCGGGCGCTCGCGCCACTGCTTCGCGGCCAGCACCAGGAGCAGGGTGCCGAGGGCGAGCTTCAGCCAGGAGGCCCAGGTGGGTGGTGCGGTGTCCGGGTTCAGCGCGCAGCCCGCCGTCACGACCGCTGCCACCACGGCGGCCAGGCCGAGCAGCCATCCCGCCGTGAAGGCGAGCCCGTTGGTCCGGCCGCGCGGCGAGGCGAGGATCAGCAGCAGGGCGATCAGCGGCAGCGGGCTGAACGCGACCGCCACCGCCGAGGCCAGCATCGGACCGATCGCCTCACCCATCTCCGGACCCGCCTTCCCGTCGCCGGGCGCCGTCCGCCATTCAGCTACCGGCGGGCCCGTTCCGCACGGCCGGTGCCGCCGTTCGGGTGAAGCGGTCGTGCGGGCCGTACGGCCGGGGGCCGCCGCACCGGTGTGGTGCGGCGGCCCCCGGCGGGAGACGCGGCGCGTCAGTCGGTGCCCGACTCCATCGCCGCGTGGTCGAGCGCGGACGGCTCCTCCGAGTCACCGGTGCCCGCGGCGATCGGCGCGGCGCCGCCGGGGGTGAGCTCGCCGATCAGGCCGCTCCACTGCGACAGCTGGCCGTGGCCCGCGTACTGCTCCAGCTTGCTGCGCGAGTCGGCGATGTCCAGGTTGCGCATGGTCAGCTGGCCGATGCGGTCGTCCGGGACGAACGCGGCGTCGACGCTGCGCTCCATCGACAGCTTCTCGGGGTGGTAGCTGAAGTTCGGGCCCTGGGTGTCGATCACCGAGTAGTCCTGGCCGCGCCGCAGCCGCAGCGTGACGCTGCCGGTGACGGCCTGGCCGACCCACTTCTGCAGGCTGTCGCGCAGCATCAGCGCCTGCGGGTCGAACCAGCGGCCCTCGTACAGCAGCCGGCCGAGGCGCCGGCCCTGGGTGTGGTAGGTGGCGAGGGTGTCCTCGTTGTGGATCGCGTTCAGGAGGCGCTCGTAGGCGGTGTGCAGCAGCGCCATGCCGGGGGCCTCGTAGATGCCGCGGCTCTTGGCCTCGATGATGCGGTTCTCGATCTGGTCGGACATGCCGAGCCCGTGCCGCCCGCCGATCCGGTTGGCCTCGTGCACCAGCTCGACGGCGGTGGCGAACTCACGGCCGTTGATCCGGACCGGGCGGCCGAACTCGAAGTCGACGGTGACGTCCTCGGTCTCGATCTCGACGGACGGGTCCCAGAACGCCACGCCCATGATCGGGTCGACGATCTCCATCGAGGCGTCCAGGTACTCCAGGCGCTTGGCCTCGTGGGTGGCGCCCCAGATGTTGGCGTCGGTGGAGTAGGCCTTCTCGGCGGAGTCCCGGTAGGGCAGGTCGCGCTCGGCGAGCCACTCGGACATCTCCTTGCGGCCGCCGAGCTCGGTGACGAAGGCCTGGTCCAGCCACGGCTTGTAGATCCGCAGGCTGGGGTTGGCGAGCAGGCCGTAGCGGTAGAACCGCTCGATGTCGTTGCCCTTGTAGGTGGAGCCGTCGCCCCAGATGGAGACCTCGTCCTCCTGCATGGCGCGCACCAGCAGGGTGCCGGTCACGGCACGGCCGAGCGGGGTGGTGTTGAAGTAGGTCTGCCCGGCGGAGCGGATGTGGAAGGCGCCGCAGGCGAGGGCGGCCAGGCCCTCCTCGACCAGCGGGGCCCGGCAGTCGACCAGGCGGGCCTGCTCGGCGCCGTACGCGCGGCCACGGGCCGGGACGTCGGCGAGGTTCGGCTCGTCGTACTGGCCGATGTCGGCCGTGTAGGCGTACGGGACGGCACCGTGCTCGCGCATCCACGCGACCGCGACGGAGGTGTCCAACCCACCGGAGAATGCGATGCCGATCCGTTCACCGACCGGCAGCTTGCTCAAGACCTTCGACATGGATGCACCCTTGACCCGCGCGGCGCGGGCTCCTGATTAAGCGACGTATGAGGGGATTCGGCGTATTCGATCCGATGCCCGCACTCTGGCATATATTTGCAGAGTACCGCAAGAGCATACGGCGGCGTCGAGCGGGGGTGGCTGCTCGCGACGCCGCCTCCCGCCGGTGGGAGGCGGACGAACTCCTATGGTGGGTAATCCGGTTGGCGGGGACTTCAGGCGCTGCGGCCCCGGGCGCGCAGCCAGGCCGTCCGGGAGGCGAGGACGCCGAGGGTGAGGGCGACCAGGTGTCCGGCGTCGGCCAGCTCCTGGTTCATGGCCCAGGCCGCGGCCAGCACCACGGCGAGGGCGGGCAGGCCGTAGCGGCGCAGCGCGGGCGGGCCCAGCGCGAGCAGGCAGCCGGCGGTCGCGACCAGCCCGTAGCTGATCCCGACGTCCCGGGCCCGGGAGAGCGCGCCCGGGATCCGGGCGGTCAGCATCACCCACATCGCGCCCTCGGTGAGCAGGGTGGCGCCCAGGTGCCCGAAGACGAACACCGCGCCCGCGCGGGCCGGGCCCCAGCGCCACTCGGCCAGGCCCAGCACGAGCGCGACGGCGAGGATCCCCGCCCAGGCCGGGACGCCGTCGACCACCAGGCCGCTGGTGAATGCGGTCCACCACTTGCCCACTTCCATGTGGTGAACGTTGCTGCTGTTGTGCCGGACGAACCGGGCCCGCTCGGCGTGGCTCTGGCTGGCGAGCCAGGAGGCGGTGACGGTCAGCAGGAGGACGTAGACGGTGGTGAGGCGCAGGCGGAGGGCCGCTCTGAGCGCCGGCGGCCGGGTGGTGGCGGGGTCGGCCGGTCTCGTCGTCCCGAGGAGGTCCCTCATCGTGCCTGGCGCCCTTCCCCGGTACCGACCACTCCGAGGGAGGGCGGAGCGCCAGCCTACGTCAGCCGGTTCCCGTACGAGCGGCGTGTGGTCGTGCGGTCGTGCCGTCGAACGCGCCGGTGAAT
>NZ_JAFLNG010000800.1 GCF_017427025.1 Streptomyces sp. FH025 | reverse complement strand
CGGTGCCGCGGCCCTGGTCGGCGGAGCGGCCCCGGTCGGTGCCGCGGTTCTGGCCGGTGGTGCGGGTGCCGCGGTCGCGCGGCGGGCGGGCAGGGGTGGTCACGGGGTCTCCGTCCGTCGGTCGGTGGCCCGCGTTGTCGCGGGCAGGTCGGCCGTCGTCTGGGAGTGCGCCGCCCCGGCCGTACGGCGGCATGGCGGAGGGCCCGCACCGTCGAGCGGTGCGGGCCCCCGCTTCACGAGATCAGGAGATCGCGCGTCAGCGTGGTGGCTGACGTCAGCCGATGACCTGGATGTTCTCGCCCTGCGGGCCCTTCTGGCCCTGGGTGACGTCGAACTCGACGCGCTGACCCTCGACGAGCTCACGGAAGCCCTGGGCCTGGATGTTCGAGTAGTGGGCGAAGACGTCCGGGCCGCCGCCGTCCTGCTCGATGAAGCCGAAGCCCTTTTCGCTGTTGAACCACTTCACGGTGCCGGTAGCCATAACCGTCTCCTCTAAATTGGGGCATCAGGGATCCACACTTCGTGAGTCCCCAAGTAGCCGCGATCCCCATCCGGAGACTGAAACACCGGACAAAACAAATGCGCCTGTCGGTTGGGACCAGCAGGCGCACACATACGTTCATGGGAACCAAAACTGCAACTGACTCGACTGTAGCATGCCGACACCCCGGTTGACCGGGGACTTTTGTGCCCGGCAGATCACGTTTGCCGCCCCCGGGAAGGGGGCAGCGGCGCCCCGCCGGAGCGGGGCGCCGCCTGTCGTTCAGCCGTGGTTCAGCCCGTGATCAGCAGTCACGGTCAGACCGCGGTCTCGGGCCGTGATCAGCGACGGCCGGCCGGCTCCGGCACGCCGTGCGCGTCGGCCAGCGGGGCCGGGCCCTCGCCGTGGCCGTTGCTGTCGCCGTGGCCGGGCCACCAGGCGCGGTGGCCGAGCAGGGCGGTGAGCGCCGGGGTGAAGAACATCGACATCACGAAGGCCGCGATGATGATGCCGATGGCGATCGAGAAGCCCATCTCGCTCATCATCGTGTTGCCGGCCAGCAGCATGGTGCCGAAGGTCGCGGCGAGGATGAAGCCGGCCGCGGCCACCGTCGGGCCGCCGTGGCGGATGGCCTGGCTGGCCGCCTCGCGGGGGTTGCGGCCCTCGCGGGCCTCCTCGCGCAGTCGGGCGATCATCAGGATGTTGTAGTCGGTGCCGAGCGCGACCACGAACAGGTAGATCAGGATCGGCAGCATGAACATCAGACCGGCCTCGCCCTTGATGTTCTGGAACACCAGGGTGGTGGCACCGAGGGTGGCGCCGAAGCCGAGGCCGACCGAGGCCATCAGGTACCAGGGGGCGACCACGCTGCGCAGCAGCAGGCCGAGGATGATCATGATCAGCACCGCGGCGATCGGGAAGACCAGGCTGTAGTCGTGGGCCATCGCCGTGTTGATGTCCTTGTACACGGAGGTGGTGCCGGCGACGAGCGCCTTGGTGCCCGCGGGCGCCTCGGCGTGGGCGACCTTGCGGACCTCGCCGATGGTGTCGATGGCCTTGTTGCTGGCCGCCTCGTCCTTCAGCACGACGGTGATGTCGGCGGTGAGCCCGTCCTGGCTGACCCCGTGCTCCGGGCTGGGCAGGGCGACGCTGGAGACGCCGTCGACCTTGCCGAGGTCGTTGGCGTAGCCCTGGAGGGCGCCGAGGTCGATCTTGTTGCCGTTCTCGCTGGTCACGTAGACGTGGGCGGGGTCGGCGGCGCCGGCCGAGTAGGCCTTGATCATGGTGTCCTGGACGACCATCGACTCCTTGTTCTTCGGCATGGAGCTTCCGGCCATGTCGAAGGTGCCCTTGTAGCCGAGGGCGGCGAACGCGAGGCCGACCATCACCAGGCCGGAGACCAGGGCGGCGGCCACCGGGCGGCGGCCGACGGTGCGGCCGATCGCGGCGAAGCGGGCGTTCGAGGGCTCGCGCTGCCAGGCCTTCGAGGGCCAGAACAGGACCTTCTCGGGGATCAGGCAGAGGATCGCGGGCACCAGGGTGACGGAGGCTATCGCGGTGACGGCCACGGCGATGGCCAGGGAGGGGCCGAGCGCCTTGAACATGCCGAGGCTGGACAGGACCAGCACGGCGAAGGCGACCACGACGGCGCCGGCGGCGGAGGTGATGGCCTCGCCGACCCGGCCGACCGCGTTGGCCACGGCCTCCTTGCGGTTGTCACCGGCCCGCAGCCGCTCGCGGTAGCGGAACATCAGGAACAGGAAGTAGTCGGTGCCGACGCCGTAGAGGACGACGGTGAGGATCTGCTCCATCGAGCTGTCGGCCTTGAGCCCGAACACCTTGCTGGCGTCGGAGATCAGACCGGTGGCGACCATGGAGTAGATGACCACGGAGAGCACCGGCAGCAGCGCGATGATCGGGCTGCGGAAGATGATCCCGAGGGTGAGCAGGATGATCACGACCGTGCCGAGGCCGATCAGCATGCCGGCCGTCTTGCTGGAGTCCTTCTGGTCCAGCGAGGTCGCGGCCGGGCCGCCGACCTGGTACTTCAGGTTGGTGCCCGAGGCGAGCGCCTTGCCCTCGTCACGGAGCTTCTTGGCGGCGTCGGTGAACTCGTCCGACTGCATCTTGGTCTTGTCGATGGAGACCAGCGCCATCGCGTACTTGTGGTCCTTGGAGTAGGACCCCATCTTCTCCGAGACCGGCAGGACCTGCTCGACCAGCGGGATCTTCTTGTCGGCCAGGCCCTGGGTGACCTTGTCCATGGCGGCGGCGTCGCTCTGGTCCAGCTGACCGCCGTCGTTGCGCTCGAAGAGCAGCAGCGCGGACGGCGAGAGGTTGGACGGGAACGCCTTCTGCTGGAGGTCCATGGCCTGGATGGACTCGTAGTGCTTGGGCAGGAAGGCGGCCTCGTCGGTGTTGGCCTTCAGCGGCGGGGCGGTCGCGATGATCGCGACCGCCGCGATCAGCCATGCGCCGATCACCCACCAGGCGCGGCGGACGACAACGTGTCCTAGTCGGTGGAACATGCTCGTGATGCCTCCTGGGCATGGTTCACCGCAGCCCTTGGGGGACGGGACGCCGGGCGACGGCAGGACCGGCCGGGCACGCGGAGTCGCGCCACCTAGCCGGTCGGCAGGTAAGTAGGTCTGGGCGTCATCTTACGAGCGTTTCGGGGTGGCCCCGC
>NZ_JAFLNG010000080.1 GCF_017427025.1 Streptomyces sp. FH025 | reverse complement strand
GCTGCCCTTGCCGTCGGAGAGCTTGAGGGGGGTCACGACGAAGTAGCCGATGGTCCCGTTGGAGTCCGTCCGCTTGCGGACCACGAACTCGTGCGCCGGGTCGTACTGCCCGGTGGCCGTCACGGCGCGCCAGGTGAGGCCGGAGGGCACCGCGAAGCCGGGGGTCGGCGACAGGGTGTCGAAGGGGACCGGGGCGGCCGTGAGGGCCTTGCCGATCAGCTCGTTCCGGGCCACCCGCGCCTCGTGGCGGTGCAACTGCCAGAAGCCCAGCTTGATCGTCGCGGGGATCAGCAGCAGCGCGATCAGCATGGTGATCAGCCACTGTCGGGTCAGCAGAAAACGGTACACATGGGAACGGTACGCCGACCTCACACCCGGTTCACGCACCGGGGTGCGGGGCGACCTCGCGCAGCAGTTGGAGGAAGGCGTCCTCGGTGACCACCGGGGTGCCGACCTCGCGGGCCTTGCGGGCCTTGCCGCTCCAGCTGGTCGGTTCGTTGGTGACCAGCAGGCTGGTGAGCCGGCTCACCGAGGTGGCGATGTGCAGGCCGGCCTCGGCGGCGCGGTCCTCCAGCACCTCGCGGTCGGTGGCGGTGTCGCCGGTGAAGGCCACCCGCATGCCCTGCACCAGGGGCTTGCCGTCCTCCCAGCGCCCCGGGTTGGGGTACGGGCACGGCGGGCGCTTCTTGGCCTGGCGGTACTGGGAGCCGGTCCAGTTGCCGCGGCCGGGGGTGGCGGGCTCGTCCTCGCCGAGGTCGGTGACCGCGACGCAGGTCTGGAGCGGCAGCGCGACGCCGGCCTGGCGGGCCAGGTGCAGGCTGGGGCGGAAGGCCTCGGCGAGCACCCGGGCGTCGTCCAGGGCGTTGTGGGCGTGGCGCTGCTGGACGCCGAAGTGGGCGGCGAGCGAGGCGAGCTTGCCGTTGGGCAGCGGCAGGCGCAGGTCGCGGGAGAGGACCATGGTGCACAGCCGCTGCTCGACCGGGGCGCGCAGGCCGGCCCGGGAGAACTCGCGGGAGATCATGTTCCAGTCGAAGAGCGCGTTGTGCGCGACCAGGACGCGGTTCGCCAGGCGTGCGGCGAACTCGTCGGCGATCTGCGGGAAGGTCGGGGCGGTGCCGAGCAACTCGGCGGTGAGGCCGTGGATCCAGACCGGGCCCGGGTCCCGCTCGGGGTTGACCAGGGTGTACCAGTGGTCGGTGACCTCGCCGTCCGGGTCCAGCTGGTAGACGCCCGCCGAGATGACGCGGTCGGATCGGCCGAGACCGGTGGTCTCGACGTCGACGACCGCGAAGCCCTCGGCGGGGGCGGCGGAGCGCTGGGCGGGGACCGGGATGGTCCGCGGCGCGCCGTACGTCTCGGGCTGGATCGGTCGCATGGTCCAAAAGGATAAGGGGCGCGGTGGTCGGGTCCGGCCGGAATGTTCCGACCGACCGGCCGGAATAGAGTGGGCGACGGGGGCGTCGTACACCTGGTCGAGATCGTTTTCTGTAAGGAACAACCCATGCGCGCCACCGTGATTCACGGCCCCAACGACATCCGGATCGAAGAGGTACCGGACCCGGTGATCCAGCACCCGACGGACGTGGTGCTCCGGGTGGTGAACGCCTGTATCTGCGGCAGCGACCTGTGGGCCTACCGGGGGGTGGCGCAGCGGGTGGCCGGGCAGCGGATCGGGCACGAGTTCCTGGGCGTGGTCGAGGAGGCCGGCGCCGAGGTGCGGGGCTTCGCCAAGGGGGACCTCGTGGTGGCGCCGTTCGTCTGGTCGGACGGTGTGTGTGAGTTCTGTCTCGAAGGCCTCCAGACCTCCTGCCCGCACGGCGGGTTCTGGGGGCAGGTCGGTTCGGACGGCGGCCAGGGCGAGGCGGTGCGGGTGCCGTTCGCGGACGGGACGCTGGTGAAGCTGCCGAAGGAGGCGGCGGGCGACGAGAAGCTGCTGCCGGGGCTGCTGGCGCTGTCGGACGTGATGGCCACCGGGCACCACGCGGCGGTCTCGGCGCGGGTGCGCCCGGGGGCGACGGTCGCGGTGGTCGGTGACGGCGCGGTGGGCCTGTGCGGAGTCCTGGCGGCGCACCGGCTGGGCGCCGGGCGGATCATCGCGCTGGGCCGGCACCCCGCCCGGACGGAGCTGGCCCGGCGCTTCGGGGCGACGGACGTGGTGGCCGAGCGGGGCGAGGCCGCGGTCGAGGCGGTGAAGGAGCTGACCGGCGGGCAGGGCGCACACGCGGTGCTGGAGGCGGTGGGGACCGAGGAGTCGATGCGTACGGCCATCTCGATCGCCCGGGACGGTGGCGCGGTCGGTTACGTGGGTGTGCCGCACGGTGGCAGCGCGGGCGTGGACATCGGCCAGATGTTCGGCCGAAACGTTTCGCTGAACGGCGGCGTCGCGCCGGCCAGGGCGTACATCCCCGAGCTGCTGCCCGACGTCCTGTCGGGTGCCATCGAGCCGGGCCTGGTCTTCGACCGCACGGTGGACCTGGACGGGGTGCCGGACGGCTACCGGGCGATGGACGACCGCTCGGCGCTGAAGGTCCGGATCGCCTTCTGAGGCCTTCGAAGCGGCGTCGTCGGAGGAGATTCTGACGCATCGTCAAAAGGGGTGGCACCGTTGGTCGGTGCCACCCCTTTCGGATGTGTGCGCGAGTGTCGGGAGTGGTGCGAGTGGTGATTTTCGGCCAATTGGATGATGCGAGAGGCTGAACGATCGGCTGATCGTAGTGAACCCCTTTCGGGGCGGGCAGGACGCTCCTAGCATTGCGCGGCGCGCACCGGAATGTGACACCACCTCATACTTGCTCGCTCTTCGGAGCGACGCTGCGTATCCGAAGCAGTGAGGAGACAGAGTGGATTCGCCGCCGATCACCACCGACGCCTCGAAAGTCCAACTCATCGACGACAGCCAGGAGTTCCGTACCCTGCGGCGCTCGTTCCGGAGCTTCGCCTTCCCGGTCACCATCGGCTTCGTGCTCTGGTACCTGCTGTACGTCCTGCTCTCCTGCTACGCCCCCGGGCTGATGGGCGCCAAGGTCCTCGGGCACGTCAACGTGGCCCTGGTGCTCGGACTCCTCCAGTTCGTCACCACCTTCGCCATCGCCGCCTGGTACGCCCGCTACGCGGAGCGGCGGATCGACCCGTCCGCCACCGCGATCCGCGAGGCCCACGGCGCCGTCGTCCACGCCCCCCGGGAGTCCGCCGAATGATGCCGCTCGCCAGCTCCGCCACCGAGCACCGCGTCCTGACGATGACGCTGTTCGGGCTGTTCGTGCTGGCCACCCTGGCCATCACGCTCTGGGCCGGGAGGCAGAACCGCAGCGCCGCCGACTTCTACGCCGGCGGCCGCGGCTTCACCGGCTTCCAGAACGGCCTGGCCATCTCCGGCGACTACATGTCCGCCGCCTCCTTCCTCGGCATCGCCGGCACCATCGCCCTGGCCGGCTACGACGGCTTCCTCTACTCGATCGGCTTCCTGGTCGCCTGGCTGGTCGCGCTGCTGCTGATCGCCGAACCGCTGCGCAACTCCGGCCGCTTCACCATGGCGGACGTGCTCGCCTTCCGGATGCGCCAGCGCCCGGTGCGCACCGCGGCGGGCGTGTCCACCATCGTGGTGTCGATCTTCTACCTGCTCGCCCAGATGGTCGGCGCCGGAGCGCTGGTCGCCCTGCTGCTCGGGGCCACCGGGGACGGGGCCAAGCGCTGGACCATCCTCGGGGTGGGCACGCTGATGATCGTCTACGTGGTCATAGGCGGGATGAAGGGCACCACCTGGGTGCAGATCGTCAAGGCGGTGCTGCTGATCATCGGTGCCGCGCTGATGACCGTCCTGGTGCTGGCCAAGTACCACTTCAACCCCTCGGAACTGCTCGGCGCGGCCTCCTCCGCCAGCGGCAAGGGCGCGGCCTTCCTCGAACCGGGGCTGAAGTACGGGGCCACCAACACCTCCAAGCTCGACTTCCTCAGCCTGGGGATCGCGCTGGTGCTCGGCACCGCCGGCCTGCCGCACATCCTGGTCCGCTTCTACACCGTCCCCACCGCCAAGGCGGCCCGGAAGTCGGTGCTCTGGGCGATCGGCATCATCGGCGTCTTCTACCTGATGACCCTGGCGCTCGGGTTCGGCGCGGCGGCGCTGGTCGGCAGGAGCGGCATGGTGGCCGTCGAGGGCAAGACGCCGTCGGGGAACACCGCGGCGCCGCTGCTCGCCGAGCAGCTCGGCGGCGGGGCCGGCACCACCGGCGGGGCGATCATGCTCGCGGTGATCTCGGCGGTCGCCTTCGCCACCATCCTCGCCGTGGTCGCCGGACTCACCCTCGCCTCCTCGGCCTCCTTCGCGCACGACCTGTATGCCAACGTGATCCGGCGCGGGAAGGCGAGCGAGCGGGAGGAGGTGATGTCGGCGAAGTGGGCGGCCATGGCGATCGGCGTGATCGCCGTCGTGCTCAGCCTCTACGCGGGCAAGCTCAGCACCGCCGCCCTGGTCGCACTCGCCTTCGCGGTGGCCGCCTCGGCGAACCTGCCGACCCTGCTCTACTCGCTGTTCTGGAAGCGCTTCACCACCGTCGGCGCGGTCAGCTCGGTCTACGCGGGCCTGATCAGCTCGGTGGTCCTGGTGGTCTTCTCCCCGGTGCTGTCCGGCGGGAAGAACTCGCTCTTCCCAAACTCCGACTTCCACTGGTTCCCGCTGGAGAACCCCGGCCTGGTCTCCATCCCGATCGGTTTCCTGGCCGGCTGGCTCGGCACCCTGCTGTCCAAGGAGCGTCCCGACCCGGCGAAGTACGCTGAACTGGAGGTCCGGTCGCTCACCGGGCTGGGCGCCCACTGATCGTCCTCGCATGACTATGCTGGCCCGGCCCGCCGCGATGGTGGCCGGGCCGGCCACCATTCGGGAAGGGACGCACGTGCTGCTCGACACCTTCGGACGACAGGCCGTCGACCTGCGGGTCTCCCTGACCGACCGGTGCAACCTCCGGTGCACCTACTGCATGCCGGAGGAAGGCCTCCAGTGGCTGGCCAAGCCCGACCTGCTGACCGACGAGGAGATCGTCCGGCTGGTCACCCTGGCCGTACGCGACCTGGGCGTGCGCGAGGTCCGCTTCACCGGCGGCGAGCCGCTGCTGCGCCCCGGGCTGGTCGCCGTCGTCGCCGCCTGCGCGGAGCTGGAGCCGCGCCCCGAGCTGTCGCTGACCACCAACGGCATCGGGCTGGCCCGCACCGCGACGGCGCTGCGCGAGGCCGGGCTCGACCGGATCAACGTCTCGCTGGACACCCTCGACCCCGAGGTGTTCTTCACCCTCACCCGCCGCCGGCGCCACCAGGACGTCCTGGACGGGCTGGCCGCCGCCGAGGCCGCCGGGCTGGCGCCGGTGAAGCTGAACGCGGTGCTGATGCGCGGGGTCAACGACCACGAGGCCGCCGACCTGCTGGCCTGGTGCCTGGAGCGGGGTTACGAGCCGCGCTTCATCGAGCAGATGCCGCTGGACGCCCAGCACGGCTGGGACCGCTCGGCGATGGTCACCGCGGCGGAGATCCTGGACCTGCTGCGGGCCCGCTTCGCGCTCACCCCGGAACCGTCCGCGCGTCGGGGCGCGGCGCCGGCCGAGCGCTGGCTGGTGGACGGCGGGCCGGGCCGGGTCGGCGTGATCGCCTCGGTGACCCGGCCGTTCTGCCGGGCCTGCGACCGGACCAGGCTGACCGCCGACGGTCAGGTGCGCAACTGCCTGTTCGCGACCGGGGAGACCGACCTGCGCACCGCCCTGCGCGAGGGGGCGGACGACGCGGAGCTGGCCGCGCTGTGGCGGGCGGCGATGTGGGGCAAGAAGGCCGGGGCCGGGATCGACCAGCCGGAGTTCCACCAGCCCGACCGGCCGATGTCCTCGATCGGCGGCTAGGCGGCCGGACGGCTGGGCGGGTCAGGCCGGCTGGTCGGCCTCGGGGGTCCAGTCGGCGAGCGCGACGACCTCCTTGAGGAAGCCGCGCACGCCCAGGAACTGGGACAGGTGCTCGCGGTGCTCCTCGCAGGCGAGCCAGGTCTTGCGGCGGTCCGGGGTGTGCAGCTTGGGGTTGTTCCACACCAGCACCCAGTGGGCGTCCGCCCGGCAGCCCTTGGCGGAGCAGATCGGGGTCTGCGGGGTGTCCATCGGGCCGTCCTCAGCGCTCGGCGGGTTCGTCGTCACCGCCAGTCTCCCACGCCGGTTTCACCGGCCGGCCCCGCCCGTCAGGCTCGCCCATCACGTTCTGGGCATGGCGACGCCGGGCAGCCACGGGGGGAGCCGCCCGGCGTCGGTCCGTCGCTCCGACGGGGGATGCGGAGCGCGTACGCAGTATGTCACGCCAAGACCCTCGGATGGGGAGGTCTTGCATGATTAATCTGAGCTTCTTTTGAGCTTTCGGTGAGGTGATCCGGGCTCAACCGGCCTGAAAGGGACAGTCAGTTCACGTCCTGTGCGGTTTCGGCGCCGGAGGCCTTTGCCTGTCCTGTACCGGCAGCCGCACCAGCCCCACCCGTACCACCGGGGCCGAGCATCAGCGGGGTGTCGTGCGGGATGTCGAAGGTGCTCGGCAGACCGGGCGCCCGCTCCCGGCCCGCGTTGGCGATGAGCACCGCGAAGTACGGCAGCAGCACGGCGCCCGCCAGCGCCGCGAAGGCCAGCCAGCGCTGGACGTCCCACAGCACCACCGCGAGCAGCACGCAGAGCGTGCGGAGCAGCATCGAGATGACGTAGCGGCGCTGGCGCCCCCGGACGTCCTCGGTGAGGCTGCTGCGGGCCCCCGTGATCCGGAAGACCTGTCCGCCCTCGGCGCTCTTGCCCATGTGTCCTACCGCCCTCGTCCACGCACCCGCGCGACCGGCCGCGCGGCCTCCTCACGGTACGCCCGGGCGGCGGGAACGACGAGACCGGGTGGGCCGGGCCCACCCGGTCGGGCGTGGTAGGAGGGCCGTCCGGCGTCAGGAGCGGCGGGAGAGGTACTGCGGGGGGACGGCGTCGGTGAGCCAGACGCCGTTGTCGCTGAGCCGGAACCGGTGGCCGGCCGCCGCCATCGCGGCCGCGTTCACGGTCAGCACGACCGGGCGGCCGTGCCGGGCGCCGACCCGGGTCGCCGTCTCGGTGTCCGCCGACAGGTGCACGTCCTGGCGGGCCATCGGGCGCAGGCCCTCGCGGAAGATCGACGCCAAGTGGCGGTCCGCGGTGCCGTGGTAGAGCACGGGCGGCGGCGCGGTGGCGGCCAGACCGAGGTCGACCGCCACCGTGTGGCCCTGGTTGGCGCGGATCGAGAGACCGTCCGGCGAGTAGCCGAAGCGGCGCTTGTTGTTGGTGGCCACGACGTGGTCGAGCTCCGCCCTGGTGAGCGGTCTGCCCTCGGCTCTCAGGGCGGCCAGCAGTACGTCGATCCGGACCCAGCCGGACCCGTCCAGCGTGACCCCCACCAGTTCCGGCTCGTGCCGCAGGACGCGTGACAGCATCCTGCTCGCCTTGACCAGCCGCTTCTCGTCCATCATGTCTCTCGTATCCCCCGTTGGTCAGCGGGCTATGAGGCCTGGCTGACCGAACTCATGTTGAAGTCCGCGACACGCACGGGTGGCATCGCGGTGCGGGTGAACCAGTCGTTCCACTCGCGGGGCAGGCAGCGCTCGGTGCGGCCCACCTCGGTGATCCGGCCGAGCAGGTCGACCGGGGACTCGTTGAACCGGAAGTTGTTGACCGCGCCGACCACTTCGCCGTTCTCCACCAGGTACACGCCGTCCCGGGTGAGGCCGGTGAGCAGCAGCGTCGCCGGGTCCACCTCGCGGATGTACCAGAGGCAGGTGAGCAGCAGGCCGCGCTCGGTGCGGGCGATCATCTCGTCCAGGGTCGGCGCCGACTCCTGGTCGGCCGTCTCCAGCACCAGGTTGTCGATCGACGGGCGCACCGGCAGGCCGGTGAGGGCGGCCGCGTGGCGGCTGGTGACCAGGTCGGTCAGCACGCCCTCGCGGATCCACTCGGTGGCGGGGATCGGCGCGCCGTTGTCGAAGACCGAGACGTCGCCGCCGGTGGCGTGCGCCAGCACGAACGGCGCGGCCTCCAGGCCGTCCTCGTGCGGGTCGGCGCGCAGCGTCAGCGGCAGGCCGGAGAGCTTGTCGCCGATCCGGGTCCCCCCGCCGGGCTTGGAGAAGACCGTCCGGCCCTCGTGGGCGTCCCGGCCGCCGGAGGACCAGTGGAGGTAGACCATCAGGTCGGCGACGGCCGAGGGCGGCAGCAGCGTCTCGTACCGCCCGGCGGGCAGGTCGACCTTGCGGGCGCCCCAGCCGAGGCGCTTGGTCAGCTCGTCGTGCAGGGCGGGCACGTCCACGTCGGTGAAGTCCCGGGTGGCGGCGCCGACCCAGGCCGAGCCGGTGAGGTCGGCGGTCTTGGCGTTGAGCTCGACCGTGCCGGTGGGCTGCTCGTGGCGCAGCCGCAGGCCGGTGGAGCTGCCCAGGTAGCTGGTGGTGATCTCGTGCCGGGCGAAGCCGTACAGCAGCTCGCCCCGCTCGGTGGCGCGGGCGAAGGCCTCGCCGAGGGCCGGGCCGAAGGCGTCGAACACCTCGATGGAGGTCTCCGCGGGCGGCCGGGTGAAGTCCGGGGACGGCGGCCGGTCGGCGATCAGCGGCTGGGCGTCCTCGGCCGGGCCGGCCGCGCGGGCTGCCTCCTCGGCGGCCCGCACCAGGCCCTCGACCTCCTCGGCGGTGACGGCCTCGCGGGAGACCACGCCGGAGGCGGTGCCCTCGGCGCCGGCCACGGTGGCGATCACGGTGAGGCGGCGGCCGCGGGTGACGCCGTTGGTGGTCAGGGAGTTGCCGGCCCAGCGCAGGTTGGCGGTGGACTCCTCGTCGGCGATCACCACGCAGCCGTCGGCGCGGGAGAGGCCGAGCGCCAGCTCGACGAGTTCGTGGGGCTGCGTCGCGGTCATCAGTGACCCGCCTCCTGCTGGGTGTTGAGCACGTTGACGTTGCGGAACAGCGCCGACGGGCAGCCGTGGCTGACCGCCGCGATCTGGCCGGGCTGCGCCTTGCCGCAGTTGAAGGCGCCGCCGAGGACGTAGGTCTGCGGGCCGCCGACGGCCGCCATCGAGCCCCAGAAATCGGTGGTGGTGGCCTGGTAGGCGAAGTCCTTCACCTGGCCGGCGAGTTCGCCGTTCCTGATGGCGTAGGCGCGCTGGCCGGTGAATTGGAAGTTGTAGCGCTGCTGATCGATTGACCACGAACGGTCGCCCACGATGTACAGGCCGTTCTCCACCCCGGCGATCAGGCCCTCGGTGTCCGGGCCGTCGGCGGCGGGCTGGAGCGAGACGTTGGCCATCCGCTGCACCGGGACGTGGGCGGGGGAGTCCGCGAAGGCGCAGCCGTTGGAGCGCTCGAAGCCCTTCGACTTGGCGATGCCGCGGTCGAGTTGGTAGCCGACCAGGACTCCGTCCTTGATCAGGTCCCAGGACTGGGTGGCCACGCCCTCGTCGTCGTAGCCGATGGTGGACAGGCCGTGCTCGGCGGTGCGGTCACCGGTGACGTGCATCAGCTCGGAGCCGTACCGGAGGGTGCCGAGCTGGTCGAAGGTGGCGAAGGAGGTGCCGGCGTAGGCGGCCTCGTAGCCGAGCGCGCGGTCCAGTTCGGTGGCGTGGCCGATCGACTCGTGGATGGTGAGCCAGAGGTTGGACGGGTGGATGACCAGGTCGTAGCGGCCCGGTTCGACGCTGGGGGCCTTCATCTTCTCGGCCAACAGGCCGGGCAGTTCGGCGAGTTCGGCGTCCCAGTCCCAGCCCGATCCCGCGACGAACTCCCAGCCGCGCCCGACCGGCGGCGCCAGGGTCATCATCGAGTCGAAGGCGCCGGTGCGCTCGTCGACCGAGGTGGCCTCCAGGTCGGAGTAGACCCGGATCCGCTGCTGGGTGGTCATGGTGCCGGCGGTGTCCGCGTAGAACTTGTTCTCCTGGACGGTCCGCAGGGCCGCCTGGACGTGCGAGACGCCGGCGGCGGCCAGCAGCCGGGAGCTGCGCTCGGCGAGCAGGGCGGTCTTCTCGGCGTCCGGCACCTCGAAGGGGTTGATCTCGTACGCGGAGACCCAGGTGACGTCCCGGTGCACCGGCTCGTCGGCCAGCTCGACCCGCTCGGTGGAGCCGGCCGCCCGGCTGATGCCGCCGGAGAGGCGGGCCACCGCGACGGCCTGCTCGGCGACCTTCGCGGCGGCGCCGGGGGTGAGGTCGACCCCGGCGGCGAAGCCCCAGGCGCCGTCCAGCAGCACCCGGACGGCGAAGCCGAGTTGGACGCTGTCGGAGGTGCCGGCCGGGCGGGCGTCGCGCAGCCGCCAGGAGGCGCTGCGGACCCGCTCCAGGCGGAAGTCGGCGTGGCTCGCGCCGAGTTCGCGGGCCCGGGTGAGGGCGGCGTCGGCGAGGGGGCGCAGCGGGAGGGCGAGGAACAGCGGGTCGACGGCGCGTCCGTGCGGGGCGCCGGCGCTGTCGGCCGGAGGGATCGGAGGCAATCGGGCTCCCAGGTCGCGGAGGGTGACGGTGCGGAGCCACAGGGGCGTCCGCACCGCATCATTTCCCGTCCACCGGGTTTCCGGCCAGCGCATTTCGACCGGTGCGCCGCGGTTTCGGCCGTCGCGTTCCGGCCGGTGCGCCGCCGTCTCCGGACCGCCCGTTCACCTCAGGAGACGGACTCCCACCAGCCGTCCAGCTCCGGCGGGTTGTCCACGTCGACCCGCTCGCCGGGGCGTGGAACGGCCAGCGGGACGGCCTGGACCTTGGCCTCCTTGAGCAGTCGTTCGACCGGTTCGGCCCACGGGTGCAGGCCCAGGTTGAAGGTGCACCAGTGGACCGGCACCAGCAGCCCGGCCCGGAGGTCGCGGTGGGCGAGGACGGCGTCCTCGGGGGTCATGTGGATGTCCGACCAGGCCTCGTCGTAGGCGCCGATCTGCACCAGCGCGGCGTCGAAGGGGCCGTGCCGCTCGCCGATCCGGGCGTAGCCCTCGAAGTAGCCGGAGTCGCCGGTGTAGAAGACCTTGCGGCTGGGGCCGGCGATCACCCAGGAGCCCCACAGGGTGGTGTTGCGGGTCAGGCCGCGGCCGGAGAAGTGGTGCGCGGAGGTGAGGGTGAGCACCAGCTCGCCCAGGGTGCAGGTCTCGTCCCAGTCCAGCTCGATGATCCGGTGCTCGGGGACGCCCCAGCGGCGCAGGTGGCCGCCGATGCCGAGCGGCACCGCGAAGGGCGCGGACTGGCTGCGCACCAGGCGCTTGACGGTGGCCATGTCGAGGTGGTCGTAGTGGTCGTGCGAGATCAGCACGGCGTCGACCGGCGGCAGCTCCTCCAGCTCGACCGGCACCGGGTGCAGCCGCTTGGGGCCGACGTGGGCGGCGGGGGAGCAGCGGTCGCTCCAGATCGGGTCGAGCAGGACGCGGGAGCCCTCGATCTCGACCAGCGCGGAGGCGTGCCCGTACCAGGTGACCTCGACGCCCTCGGCGGCCGGGCCGGGCGTGGTGTCGGGACGGACGGTGGGCACCGGGTGCGCGGGGACGCGGCCGGCCCGCTCGAACAGCATCCGGCGGACGGTGGCCGGGTCGACGCCGGGGGCGTCGGCGGTGCGGGCGAGCGTCGAGGGCGCGTTGTGGAAGACGCCGTCGCGGTACTGCGGCGAGTCGCGCACCCGCTCCTCGCGCTCGCCGTCCGGGCGCCGCCCGAACGCCGCGGGCAGGTCGCGCAGCGACCAGGCGGCCGCGCCCAGGCCCGCGGCCAGGGCGGTCAGCGCGAGCAGCCGTCCGCGTCGGTGGGTGCTCCCGGGCCGTGCCTTGCTCATGCGCCCTGCCTTCGTTGACTCGCCGGGACGCATCGGGGGTCGGTACGGCCGGTCCCGGGGCAGCCTGCACCACGGGGGCAACGGGCGCGCCCGCCCGTGTTGTTCCCGTACAGTCGCTCTGATCGCGCGGGCGCCGTGGCCTGCGGAGCACCTGCGGCGGGGGCCGGGTGCGGGTGGTGCGGATTGTCGGATTGCGACAGTTCCTCCGGTGCGGCGCTGTGGGAGCCCGATGCGCCGCCGCCGTCGACCGCCCGATAGCGTCACAGTGCGTACGCATTTCGGCGTACGTGCTCACACACGGAGAGAGGTGGACCGTTGAGCCGCTCGGTTCTCGTCACCGGAGGAAACCGGGGCATCGGCCTCGCGATCGCCCAGGCCTTCGCCGAAGCGGGCGACAAGGTGGCCATCACCAGCCGCTCGGGCGAGGTGCCGGAGGCGCTGGCCGAGTACGGCGTCCTCGCGGTGCGCTGTGACATCACGGACGCCGCGCAGGTCGACGCCGCCTTCACCGAGATCGAGCAGAAGCACGGCGCGGTCGAGGTGCTGGTCGCCAACGCGGGCATCACCAACGACACCCTGCTGCTGCGGATGTCCGAGGAGGACTTCACCTCCGTCGTGGACACCAACCTGACCGGCACCTTCCGGGTGGTCAAGCGCGCGTCGAAGCTGATGATGCGTGCCAGGAAGGGCCGTGTCGTGCTGATCTCCTCCGTGGTGGGCCTGTCCGGCTCGCCGGGCCAGGCCAACTACGCCGCCTCCAAGGCCGGCCTGGTCGGCTTCGCCCGGTCGCTGGCGCGCGAGCTCGGCCCGCGCAACATCACCGTCAACGTGGTGGCTCCCGGCTTCGTGGACACCGACATGACCGCCGTGCTCACCGACGAGCGCCGCGCGGAGATCGTCTCGGGCGTGCCGCTGGGCCGCTACGCGGCGCCCGCCGAGGTCGCCTCCACCGTGCGGTTCCTCGGGTCGGACGAGGCCGCGTACATCACCGGAGCCGTCATTCCCGTCGACGGCGGATTGGGCATGGGTCACTGATCATGAGTGGAATCCTCGAAGGCAAGCGGATCCTGATCACCGGCGTGCTGATGGAGTCCTCCATCGCGTTCCACGCCGCCAAGCTCGCCCAGGAGCAGGGCGCGGAGGTCATCCTCACCGCCTTCCCGCGCCCGACCCTGACCGAGCGGATCGCCAAGAAGCTGCCGCACCCGGTCAAGGTGCTGGAGCTGGACGTCTCCAACCCGGAGCAGCTGGCCGGCATCGCCGACCAGGTCCGCGAGCACCTGCCGACCCTGGACGGCATCGTCCACTCGATCGGCTTCGCGCCGCAGGACGCGCTGGGCGGCAACTTCCTGGACACCCCGTGGGAGTCCGTGGCCACCGCGATGCACGTCTCGGCGTACTCGCTGAAGTCGCTGACGATGGCGCTGCTGCCGCTGATGCAGGACGGCGGCTCGGTGGTCGGCCTGACCTTCGACGCGCAGTTCGCCTGGCCGCAGTACGACTGGATGGGCCCGGCCAAGGCCGCCCTGGAGGCGACCAACCGCTACCTGGCGCGCTACCTGGGCGAGCGGGACATCCGCTGCAACCTGGTCTCCGCCGGTCCGCTGGGCTCGATGGCCGCCAAGTCCATCCCGGGCTTCGGCGACCTGGCCGACACCTGGAACCACCGCTCCCCGCTGAAGTGGGACCTGAGCGACCCGGAGCCGGCCGGTCGCGGCATCGTCGCGCTGCTGTCGGACTGGTTCCCGAAGACCACCGGCGAGATCATCCACGTCGACGGCGGTCTGCACGCCATCGGCGCCTGACCCGCCGCGACGCCGCTGCCCGGCACCCCCTCCGCGGGGGTGCCGGGCAGCGGCGTTTCCGTGAAGCCCTACGCGTCCGCGGTGGCGCAGGCGCCGATGGCGCGGCCGGCCTCCAGCGAGGCGCGCTGGGCGTCGCCGTCCCGGATGGCGTCCCGGATGGCGGCGTGGCCGATGTAGCGCTCGGCGATCAGCTCGGGGCCGACGTCGTTGCGCAGGTGCTCGCGGGTGACCTCGCCGAGGTCCGCGTACACGGCGAGCAGCACGTCGTTGTGGGCGGCGGCGACCACGGCCTGGTGGAAGGCGGCGTCGGCCTGGACAAAGTCCTCGGCGTCGCCGGAGTGCCAGGCGCTCTCGCGGCGGGCGAGCGCGGCGTCCAGCAGGTCGAGGTCGCGCTCGGTGCGGCGGAGGGCCGCCAGGCCCGCGGCGGAGGTCTCCAGCGTCGCCCGCAGCTCGGCGACCTGCTCCTGCTCGGCGTCGGCGAAGCGGCGGTGCATCACCCCGGCCAGCTCGCTGGTGGCCAGGACGTACGTGCCGGAGCCCTGCCGGATGTCGAGCAGCCCGTTGTGGGCGAGGGCGCGGACGGCCTCGCGGACGGTGTTGCGGGCCACGCCCAGCTCCTCGACCAGAGCGGCCTCGGTGGGGATGCGCGAGCCGACGGGCCACTCCCCGGAGGTGATCTGGGCGCGCAGCTGCGCGATCACCTGGTCGGACAGCGGGGTGCGCCTCGGCGAGGACAGCGCCACGGGGACTCCTTGCGGCTACGGGTCGGGTGGGCCCTGAGGGTGGGTGGCCGGTGGATGAACGGTGGGCACATCATGCCAATTCCAGGATGCATCAATTCATCCCATCATTCTATGATGGTGCCCATGCCTCCCGCAGCAGACACCACCGCCTCCCCACGAACCGAGGCCCGGCCGCAGACCGAGCGGCCCTCCCAGTCCGCCAAGTACCTCGGCTGGCTCTTCGCCGTCGCGATCGCCGCCGCCGCCTTCAACCTGCGCCCCGTGGTGACCAGCCTCGGGCCGCTGCTCGACCAGGTCCGCGCCGACCTCGGGATGAACCCGACGCTCGCCGGGCTGCTCACCGCCGTCCCCTCGCTGTGCTTCGCGCTGTTCGGCTTCGCCGCGCCCGCGGCGGCCCGCCGGATCGGCCCGATCGCGGTGATCACGGCCGGCATGGGCGCGATCACCGCGGGCGTGCTGGCCCGCTCCTTCGCCGGCGGCACGGCGGTGTTCCTGCTGCTGACCGCGCTCGCGCTGGCCGGGGTGGCGGTCTCCAACGTGCTGCTGCCCGTGGTGATCAAGCGGTACTTCCCGGAGAAGGTCGGTCCGATGATCGGCCTGTACTCCATGGCACTGTCCGCCGGCACCGCGCTGGCCGCCGCCGTCGCCGTGCCGCTGACCAGCGCGCTCGGCGGCGACTGGCGCTACGGCCTGGGCATCTGGGCCGCCCTCGGCGCGCTCGCCCTGGTGCTCTGGCTGCCGGTGTTGATCGCCAAGCGCGAGCGCGGCGAGCGGGCGGGCGGCGGCGCCGCCCCGGCCAAGCTGCCGATCACCCGCAGCCGTACGGCCTGGGCGCTGTCCTGCTTCTTCGGCCTCCAGGCCACCGGCGCGTACGTGGTGATGGGCTGGCTGCCGAAGATCTTCCAGGACGCCGGCATCGACAAGGGCACCTCCGGGGTGCTGCTCGCGGTCACCATGGTGATCGGCGTGCCGGTCTCCTTCGTCCTGCCCAACCTGGCCGCGCGGCGCGGCGACCAGCGGCTCTTCGTGGTCGTGCTGGCCTCCTGCGGCATCGCCGGGTACGCCGGCCTGGCGCTCGCCCCGGCCGGGGGCGCGTGGGTCTGGGCGGTCCTGGTGGGCCTGTCCAACTGCGCCTTCCCGCTGGTGCTGACCATGATCGGGCTGCGCGCCCGGACCGCGGGCGGGGTGGCGCAGCTGTCCGCCTTCGCCCAGGGCGTCGGCTACCTGATCTCCATCCCGGGCCCGATCCTGATCGGCCGGATCTACCAGATCACCGGTGAGTGGTACTGGCCGCTGGGCTTCCTGGCGCTGCTGCTGGTGCCGCAGATGCTGTTCGGCCTGCGCGCCGCGCGGGCCCGGCACATCGAGGACGAGGCCGTCCACCCGGAGGCGGCGCGGGCCAAGGCCTGACCGGGAAGGTCAAGGCCTGGCCAAGGCGGCGGGGCCAGCGTGGGACGGGCGTGTTCGGGGTGGGAGAATCCCGACATGCCCGTTCTCGACCCCAATCCGACCGACGGCCGCAAGCAGCTCGGCCGTATCGCCCTGGCCATCGCCGGCATCGTGGTGTTGGTGGCGATCATCGCCAGCTTCGCCGACTCGATCGGCTGACCGCGGCCGCCCGCGCGTCGCCCCGCCGTCGTCGCACCGCCGCCGTACTCCCGCTGCCGTACTCCCGGTGGTGCTCCGGTGAACGGAGCGCGATGGCACCCGCCGCCCCCGGGAGTGGCGGCGGACGGGGGCGTCGCGCCCCCGGGCGGCTTTTCTGCCAAGCTTGCTGGGTATGAGCGCCGACACGCCCCGCAGGATCATCGTTCTCCGCCACGCCAAGGCCGACTGGCCGAACGGTGTGGACGACCACGAGCGGCCGCTGGCCGACCGGGGCCGCAACCAGGCCCCGGACGCCGGCCGCTGGCTGGCCGACTCCGGCATCAACCCCGACTTCGTGCTCTGCTCCACCGCGCTGCGCACCCGCGAGACGTGGAAGCTGGCCGCGCACGAGCTGCCCAAGCGCGCCCGCAGGACGGTGTACGAGGAGCGGATCTACGAGGCCAGCCCGGGCGAGATCATCGCCGTCCTCCAGGAGACCCCGGAGGAGTACGCGGACGTGGTGCTGGTCGGCCACAACCCCGGCGTGCTGGGCCTGACCCAGGTGCTGGCCGGGGACGCCGGCGACCGGGACGCGCTGGAGCGGCTGCGCCTGGGCGGCTTCCCGACGGCGGCGATCGCGGTGCTCAGCTTCTCCGGCTCCTGGAAGGGCGTCGAGCCGGGTGTGGCGGAGCTGGTCTCGTACCACACGCCGCAGGACTGAGCTCCGGTCCCACGGGACGGGGGGCCGTACGCGAGGGCCGGAATCCGGTCCGTAGGGCCGACCTCCGGAACGTCAGCGAGGGGCGTGCGGATCGGATCCGCACGCCCCTCGGTTGCTTCCACAGGCCCTACTCGGTCGGGGTGCCGTCCAGCACGTCGGCCGCCTCGACCTCCTCGCGGGTGATGCCCAGCAGGTACAGCACGGTGTCCAGGAACGGCACGTTCACCGCGGTGTCGGCGGCCTCGCGCACCACCGGCTTGGCGTTGAAGGCCACCCCGAGCCCGGCCGCGTTCAGCATGTCCAGGTCGTTGGCGCCGTCGCCGATCGCCACCGTCTGCTCCAGCGGCACCTTCGCGAGCTCGGCGAAGCGGGCCAGCCAGCGGGCCTTGCCGGCGCGGTCCACGATCTCGCCGACCACCCGGCCGGTGAACTTCCCGTCCACCACCTCCAGGGTGTTGGCGGCCGCGAAGTCCAGCCCCAGCAGTTCCACCAGGTGGTCGGTGACCTGGGTGAACCCGCCGGAGACCACCGCGACCTGGAAGCCCAGGCGCTGCAGCGTACGGATCAGGGTGCGCGCGCCCGGGGTGAGCCGGACCTCCGCGCGGACCTTCTCCGTCACCGAGGCGTCCAGCCCCGCCAGCAGCTTCACCCGGGCGCGCAGCGACTCGGCGAAGTCCAGCTCGCCGCGCATCGCCGCCGCCGTCACCTCGGCCACCTGCTCCTCGCAGCCCGCGTGGGCGGCGAACAGCTCGATCACCTCGTCCTGGATGAGCGTGGAGTCCACGTCCATCACCACCAGCCGCTTGGCCCGGCGCTCCAGCCCGGCCGCCACCACCGCGACGTCCACCCGCTGGGCGGCCGCCTCCGAGGCCAGCTCGGCGCGCAGCTCCTCGGTGGCCACACCCGAGACGGCCAGTTCGACGGCCGTCACCGGGTACTTGGCGAGTCGGAAGACACGGTCGATGTTGCCGCCCGCCGCGGTGATCCGGGAGGTGAGCGCGGAGACGGCGGAGGCGGTCAGCGGGTTGCCGAGCACCGTGACGTGCGAACGGCCCTCGCGGCGCGGCCGGTTGTCGCCGATGCCGGAGAGGATCTCGGCCTGGAGCTTCTGCTCCTCCGCCCAACGGTGGACGGTGGCGCGCAGGCCGCCCTCGGCGCCGGGCGCGGAGGGCGGGGTGACCAGGGCGCACAGCGTGATGCGGCCACGGGTGACGACCTGCTCGATGTCGATCACGTCGACGCCGAAGCCGGCGAGAGTCGCGAAGAGGCCGGCGGTGATGCCGGGGCGGTCCTTGCCGAACACCTTGACGAGCAGGGTGCGCGAGTCCGCGGTCCGGGGCTGGGCGGCGGGGAGGGGCTCAGCGGCCAAGGGCGATGCGTTCATGGTGCCTCCCACGCTACCCGCCGGCCGCCGACCCCAGGGCACCCGTCCCACGACGCGGGACACCTCCGACGCGGGACGCGGCGGTGCCCGGATCCGTAGCAGCCTGGTCACAGTCACCCGGGGTGACTTTCACCGGCCGACCGGTGGCTGGAATGATTCCCCCCGTCAGTCAGAGGAACAGTGCGCCCCCGGTCGGGGGCCACAATTCGGGGGAACCGAGAGAGCGGGGCAGGCGAGCAGTGCCGCAACTCGTCATCGAGATCAACGGACAGCAGCGGACTCTGGAGCCCGGGCGGTCCTACACCATCGGGCGCAACCCGCAGTCGGACTTCTCGTTCGAGGACGCCAGGGTCTCCTGGCAGCACGGGACCATCAGCTTCAACGGCAGCGGTTGGCAACTGGACGACCACGGCAGCACCAACGGCACGTACGTGGCCGGCGCCCGCA